>DASSDE010001142.1:0-2535 GCA_035697365.1 Kribbella sp.
GGTCGTACGCCAAGCAGGTGGTCACGAACTGTCCCGGCCGCCGCAATGACCGCACCAGGTCCGCCTGCCAGCCGATGAACTCGGTCGTGCGCTCCGCCTGGAACCGTCGCCAGGCCAGGTCGTACGACGGTGTGCTGTTGCCGTCCGGGCGCCACAGGTCGGACCAGTCGCTCAACCGGTGCGACCAGTACGTCAGGCCCCACTCCTCGTTCAGCGTCTCGACATCGCCGTACTCGCGCCGCAGCCGGGCCACGAACGCCTCGAACGCGGCCGAGTTGTGCGCGAGCAGCACGCCGGGCTCATTGTCGACCTGGTACCCGATCACCGCGGGGTGGTCCCGGTACCGCTCGACGATCTGCCGTACCACGCGCTCGGCGTGGAACCGGAACGCCGGCTGCCCGGTGTCCACCTCCTGCCGGATCCCCCACGGGACCTTGACGCCGGTCCGGCGTTCGGCGGCGATCTCCGGGTGGGCCCGTTGCAGCCAGGGCGGCACGGCGTACGTCGGCGTCCCGAGGATCACGCTCAGCCCGCGCTCGTGGGCGCCGTCGAGCACCGGACGGATCCATTCCAGGTCGAAGACACCGTCCCGCGGCTCCCAGGTCGACCAGACCGACTCACCGACGCGGATCGCGGTGATGCCGGCGGCAACCATCAGGTCCAGGTCAACGGCGGTCCGGTCCCCGGCCGAGCGCGGCAGGTACTCCGGGTAGTAGGCCGTCGCGAGCACGACACGTGGCGGCTTCATGCAGCAACCGTAACCGACGCCGACCAGGCCGTGCAATCGTTTGCATGCAGGGATTTCGCAGCCCGGCACCCGAGCGTCCGGGAAGTCCGTGCGCAGTTGTCAGCCGACGCGGATCCGTGACTTGCGGCGGGCGGGGCCGGTGCTGGAGCGGGTGATGAGCTCGGGCGCGAGCAGGTCCGGGGCCGGCCACGGTGCGCCGTCGAGGCGCTTGGTCAGCTGGTCCCAGGCGAGCTCG
The DNA here is from genome assembly GCA_035697365.1 of Kribbella sp. GTDB lineage: Bacteria > Actinomycetota > Actinomycetes > Propionibacteriales > Kribbellaceae > Kribbella. The sequence continues at coordinate 984 of DASSDE010001142.1, forward strand.
CCGAGCTTCGCGCGCTCGTTGCGCAGGGAGGTGAGCGGCGGTCGCGAGTACGCCGCGATCGGGATGTCGTCGTACGACGCGACAGACAGCTCGGACGGAACCTCGACTCCGTTGTCGTACATCCAGCTGAGCAGCCCGATCCCGACCAGGTCGTTGAACGTGATCACTGCCGTTGCCCGGCTGTGCAGCACGGTAGGCCCGGCGTCGTACCCGTGGTTCCCCGACCAGCCACCGTCGATCTCGTCCAGCGTCACGTCCAGCGCCCGCGCCGTCCGGCGCAATGTCCGGCGCCGCTCCCCGTCGGACCAGGACGTGGGCGGACCACCGACGTACAGCACGCGCCGATGGCCGAGACCGGTGAGGTGCTCGAGCAGGAGCCGCGAGGCGGCGCGGTAGTCGATTGCGACCACGCCGGCGTTCTTCACGTTCCGGTTGATGCAGACCACCGGGACCGGCTGCGCGAGCGCCTTCTCCAGGCCGGCCCGCGTGAGCCGCGAGCTGCACAGCACGAGCGCGCCCGAGTAGTCGACCAGCTCGTCGACCAGCCGCAACTCCTCAGCCGGGTCCTCGCTGCTCTCACCGATCAGCAACCGGTAACCGCCGGCGCGTGCCGCGGCGTTCAGGCCCTTCAGCACCTCGGAGAAGAACGGGTTCGTCAGGTCGGGCACCGTCACGCCGACGCTCAGCGGGCGGCCGAGCTTGAACTCCTGCGCCCGCTTGTCCGCGCGATACCCGAGCTGACCGGCCACGGCACGCACGTGCGCGACCACCTCGGGCGAGATCAGGTCGGACCCGTTCAGCGCCCGCGACACCGTCGAGACCGATGTGCCGGCCTCGCGTGCCACGTCGATCAGCCGAATCCGTTCCGCCACTCTGAATCCCCTAAGAAGTACCGATCCGGACGTTCCGGACCGTCACGTCGTCGGCGTACTGTACGACAGCCTCCGCCGCCACCTCGTCGAACCGGCTGTTGGTGATCGCCACCGACCGGATGTGCTGAGTCTGCGCCCCCACGATCCGGTACGCACGCTCGGCCCGGGCCACTCGGACATCGTCGAACCGGATGCCGCGTACGTCCGGGAACAGCGACTGGTCGCCACCTCCCTGGTAGCTGAAAGTGATCTCCAAAGGACGATACATCCAGGCCCGCGAATCCACGTCGCGGACATCGACATTGTGCACATAGCCACCACGGGTCGACGTCGACTTCACGCACAGCAGCCATTGCAGGTACGCCTCGTCGGCCGCCGGGTCCGCCGGCGCGTGCAGCCGGCGGACGAACACGTCCGCGATGCCGCCGCTCAGCTCGCTACCGACAGCGACCGCGGCGCCGCCGCTGACGAACGTGCAGTCCTCGACGATGATGCCGCGCGACGGCAGCCCGAGCCGCCGGCCGTCGGCGTCCCGGCCGGACTTGATCGCGATGCAGTCGTCGTGGGTCGCGAACGTCGTCCGCTGGATGACGACGTCCTGGCAGGAGTCGGGGTCGCAGCCGTCGCCGTTCGGTCCGAGGCTGTCGATCGAGACATCGCGCACCGTGACTCCACGGCAC
>DASSDE010001143.1:0-4953 GCA_035697365.1 Kribbella sp.
CCGAACATCGCCGCGATCAGCGTGCACTCGCTGTCGCCGGCCTCGCACGGGAACGCGTCCGGCCTCGGTCTGGCCGACGTCGTCCCGGCACGTCTGCTCGAGCAGATCGACCTGCGGGCGAGCTACGTGAACGCGCTGACGTCCGGCGCGGGCGGTGCGCGGCGTTCGCGACTGCCGATGGTGATGGAGGACGACGAGGCCGCGGTCCTCGCGGCGGTGACGATGTGCGGACGACGGCACTGGTCCGAGCTCCGGCTGGCCCGGATCAAGGACACCCTGTCGCCGAACGAGCTGATGGTGACACCGGCCCTGCTGACCGAGGCGGCCGAACGATTCGACCTGGAGATCACCGGTACGGCCCGGAACCTCACGTCGGCCGGCCGACTCGCACCTTGGAGCGACAGATGAACCTTCGCGAAGCACGTGCCCTGCTCGCCGACCGCGGCTTCCGGCCGGGGGACACGTCGGCGAAGACCTTCCCGGACGGCTCTCCGTACAAGGTGGAGATCCCGTCCTGCGAGGGCCCACGGGTGATGACCGCCGTCATGGAGGAGGCCGCCGCCCGGGGTGTGAAGGTCGATCGGGTGTCGCAGGGCAGCGGGGTGATGATGCTGACCGACAGCGAGATCGAGGAGATGCTGTCGCTCGGCACGGCCTCGGGCGTTGAGGTCTGTCTGTTCCTCGGCCCGCGCGGGTCGTGGGACATCGGTGGTCAGGCCAAGGTTTCGGCCGCTGTCGGTGGTGTTGCTCGCGGCAGCGAGCAGGTCGCGGCGTCGCTGTGTGATGCGTTCCGCGCGGTCGAGCTCGGCGTCCGGAGCCTGCTGGTCGGCGACATCGGCGTACTGGAAATCCTTGGCCAGTTGAAGATCGAGGGCGAGCTGCCTGCGGATCTGGTGCTGAAGACATCGGTGCTGATGCCGTTGCCCAACGCACCGACCGCTCGGCTGTACGAGCGGCTCGGCGCCACCAGCCTGAACGTTTCGACCGACCTGCCGGTGCCGGTGCTCGCGGAGATCCGGTCGGTGACGACGGTGCCGATCGACATGTACATCGAGGTCCCGGACGACCAGGGCGGTCACGTCCGCTTCTACGAAGTACCGGAGATCGTGCGCGTCGCGGCACCGGTGTACCTGAAGATGGGGCTGCGGAACGCTCCGAACATCTACCCCGTCGGCGCTCACCTCGCCGGTACGGCGGAAGCTCTCGGACGGGAACGGGTCCGCCGCGCGGAGCTCATCCTGCGGTTGCTCGCGGAGCAAGATGAAGGATGAGCTGGTAGACCGGCTCAGGTCGGTCCTCGACGACGTTGTCGACGATCCGGACATCCTGGACGGTCAGCGCAACGATCACGCGACCTTCTGTACGGCGGGCACACCGCGGGCACTGGTGCGACCTGCATCGACCGCCGAGGTACAGGCGGTTCTGAAGGTTGCGTCCGACCTGCGCGTGCCGGTAGTGACGCAGGGCGCGCGGACCGGATTGTCCGGCGCCGCGAACGCGATCGACGGGTGCTTGCTGCTGTCGACCGCGCGGTTGAACCAGATCCTGGAGATCTCCGCCGAGGACCAGGTGGCCGTCGTCCAGCCGGGCGTGGTGAACGCTGCGTTGTCGCGGGCTGTTCTTGAGCAGGACCTGTTCTACCCGCCGGACCCGTCGTCGTGGGAGATGTCGACGATCGGCGGGAACATCGCGACCAACGCGGGCGGGCTGTGTTGCGTGAAGTACGGCGTGACGTCGGACTTCATCCGCGGTCTCGAGGTGGTACTGGCGTCCGGTGAGGTGGTGCGCACCGGTCGGCGGGCGGCGAAGGGCGTCGCCGGGTACGACCTGACGCGGCTGATCGTCGGATCCGAGGGCACGCTCGGCGTGGTGACCGAGGCAACGTTGGCGCTCCGGCCGGCGCCTGAAGCCGCATTGACCGCGGCGGCGACCTTCCGGACGATCGAGGACGGTATCGCGGCCGCTGCCGCGGTGATGGCGTCCGGTCTGCGTCCCTCGCTGCTGGAGTTCCTCGATCAGCCGACGCTGCGGGCGATCCAGGACTATCGCGACATGGGGCTGCCCGAAGACGTCGGATCGATGCTGCTCGCGCAGTCCGATCGGGGCGCGCGGGCCGCCGAGGACGTCGCAAGGATCGCCTCGATCTGTTCCGCGCACGGCGCGATCGACGTCGCCGAGGCGTCGGACGCGGAGGAATCGCGGATGCTGCTCGAGGCCCGCCGGCTGGTGAACTCGGCGCTGGAGCCACTTGGTGTCACGCTGATCGACGACGTCTCCGTACCGCGCTCGCAGCTGGTCGCGTTGCTCCGTGGTATCGCGGACATCGGCTCGGAGTACGGCGTACTGATTTGTTGCCCAGGGCATGTTGGTGACGGGAACATGCACCCGACGGTGGTCTTCGACCGCAACGATGCGGAGGCCGAGGCACGGGCGCTGCAGGCGTTCGGGGCGGTGATGGAGCTGGGCTTGCGGCTCGGCGGGACGATCACCGGGGAGCATGGCATCGGCACGTTGAAGGCGAGCTGGCTGGAGACCGAGCTGGGGCCGGTCGGTCTCGAGCTGCACCGCCGCGTCAAGGCCGCGTTCGATCCGCTGAACCTGCTCAATCCCGGGAAGGTGCTGTTGTGATGGACGCCTCCGCGGTCCGTCCGTCGGCGCGGCAGTTGGCATGGCAGCGGCAGGAGCTGACGGCGTTCGTGCACTTCGGACCGAACACGTTCACGGACCTGGAGTGGGGGACTGGGCTGGACGATCCGGCGGCATTCGCGCCGACGGCGCTGGACTGCGCACAATGGGTCTCCACGCTGGTGGCCGCGGGGTTCAAGAGCGTGATCCTGACGGCGAAGCACCACGACGGGTTCTGTCTGTGGCCGAGCAAGTACCTCGACCACACGGTTGCCGCGGCGTACGGCCGCGATGTGGTGGGGGAGTTGTCGGCCGCGTGTCAGGCCGGCGGCCTCGGGTTCGGGATCTACCTGTCGCCCGCCGACCTGCATCAGGAGAAGCGCGACGGCGGGTACTACGGCAATGGGAGCCCGGCCGTTGCGTCGCGGATCGGCGATGTCGAGTACGTCGTCGACGACTACAACCGGTTCTACCTGAACCAGTTGCACGAGCTGCTGACGTCGTACGGGCCGATCGCCGAGGTTTGGCTGGATGGGGCGAATCCGACGAGTACTTCGCAGACGCACTCGTTCGAGGACTGGTTCGATCTGATCCGGCGGCTGGCGCCGGATGCGACGATCGCGGTCGGCGGTCCGGATGTGCGCTGGGTCGGCAACGAGGACGGCTTCGCGCGGGAGACGGAGTGGAGCGTCGTACCGTTCGCGAACGGGTCAATGGTCGCGGCGCAATCGTCTGTTGACGTGGCCGGGCCCGAGCAGCTGATGCAGGCCGATGAGCTGCGGTGGTACCCGGCAGAGGTCGACGTGTCGATCCGGCCCGGCTGGTTCTACCACTCGTCCGAGGACGCGGCGGTGAAGACGCTTCCCGAACTCCTGGACATCTATCGCAAATCGGTTGGCCGCAACGCTGTCCTTCTCCTCAACGTCCCGCCCGATCGCCGAGGGCTCTTCGCCGACCCTGACGTCCAGGCGCTGACGTCCTTCGGTGCAGCGGTGCGGGAGCACTACGAGACGGATCTGGTGCTGCCGGCAACCATCAACGTTCTGGACCTGCGGGAGGACATCGCCGGGGGCCAGCAGATCGAGTCCTTCGCGGTGGATGCGCTCGTCGGCGGCTCATGGCACGAGATCTTGAGGGGAACCACGATCGGCCATCGTCGGCTGCTGCCGCTGGTCGAGCCGCTGTCAGCCGACGACGTGCGTCTTCGGATCCTGTCGGCGCGCGGCGAGGCCGCTGTCTCGCTCGCGGTGCACTTCGATCCGTACGTCCCCCTGCCCGGAGTCGAACCAGGAACCGAGCCTTCGGAGGGCCCGGTGTGATTCCGTCACCAGGGGGCTAACGACAGGTAGTACACCGGCGAGACGGTGTACGCGCGCGCAGTTTTACGCTCAGGTGCACTAGGTCCGCACCGAGTACTACCTGTCCTTACGTTCACTACTCCTGGACTGAGACCACACGGATCCAGTCGGAGCAGTCGGCCTCGCACCACACGTGATCGCCACGGTGCGCGATCCGGTCGCGCTGCTCATGCCCGCAGGCGAGCAGCACGCGTCGCATCGAGTGCCCTTGCTGGACCGGAGCACCGGTCCTGCCACGAGGCACTCGCTTCCTGTTCCTGAGGTCGGCCACGGCCGGTCCTCCTCTCTTTGTCCTGGTTGTTGCTGTTGCGTGCAGAAGGCAGGATTCGAACCTGCTAGGCCCAAAGGCAACGGGTTTACAGCCCGCCCCGCCCCTCCCACGACGGCGCTCCTGCAAGATGGTGCGTACCCCGTACCGGATTCGAACCGGTGATCTCCTGGTTGAGAACCAGGCGTCCTGACCGCTAGACGAACGGGGCCTTTGGCAGGGTGGCCGGTCCTTCCCGGCCACCCAGCGGTGAGAGTGAGATTCGAACTCACGAGCCGACATGCCAGCCGACCGACGGTTTAGCAAACCGCTGCCCCTACCAACAGGCGGACCCCACCAACCGCCGCCCGCCGTCTCCCCTGTGGACGACGGGCGGCTGTGGACAACTTCCTCGTCCACCCACCCCGCGCTTGTACACTTAGTGCAAAGGAAGGTGGGCGCGGCGGGCGTACGGCGTACCTCGTCCAGCTCCCCAAAGGTCCGCCGAGCGCCGACCGACTTACCCCTTGACGCAGATGACCTGCTTGAGGTGGGCGACTACCTCGACCAGGTCGGACTGGGCGGCGATGACCGAGTCGATGTCCTTGTAGGCGGCCGGGATCTCGTCGACAACGCCGGCGTCCTTGCGGGACTCGACACCTGCCGTCTGCTCGACCAGATCAGCGACCGTGTACCGGCGCTTCGCCTCGTTGCGACTCATCC
>DASSDE010001144.1:0-3714 GCA_035697365.1 Kribbella sp.
GGGCTTTTGCTTGCTAAAGGCGCCGTAGCCAGGTGAGGTGGCCCTCGTCCATGACTGCGTGGCCGTCGGCGCTTTCGGCGACGTTGGGGTCGTGGGTGGCGATGACGACGGCGGCGCCGCGGCGGGCCTGTTCGTGGAGCAGGTCGAGGACGCGCTCGCGGTTGGTGCTGTCGAGTTCGCTGGTGGACTCGTCGGCGAGGATCACGCGACCCTGCTGGGCGATCCCGCGCGCCACCGCGACGCGCTGCTGCTCACCACCGGACAGCTCCTCGACCAGGTGGTCGCCGCTCTCCTCCAGCCCGACACCCTCGAGCGCCTGCTGGATCCGCCGGTCCACGTCCTCGCCCGGTTTGCTTGCCGCGAGCAACGGGATCGACAGGTTCTCGCGTGCGGTCAGTACGCGGGCCAGCCCGTTGCCCTGCGGGATCAGTACGACGCCGTGCTGGGCTGCGGCCGGCCGATCCTTGACCACCAGCCCGTCGACTTCGACCTGACCTTTGGCCAACGGTACCGCGCCGGCGATTGCCCACAGCAACGAACTCTTTCCGGCGCCCGACGGCCCGCTGACGGCGAGCACGAACCCGGGCGGAACCGTGAACGACACGTCGGACACGGCCGTCAGCTCGCCGTAGCGCACGGTCACCTGGCTCAACGTGATCATTGCTCGCCCTCCTGCTGCACCGGGGTGAGCCGGATCTCGCCGTTGTCGGTGGTGACCTGGACGAGCGTGCCGGCCGGCAGCAGTTCGGCCACGTGCGGGGGCAGCGGCAACGATCCGTCGACGGCGACCACGGCGTACTCCTCACCGGAGCGGCCTTCGGAGGCGATCCGGCCGTCGCGGATCGTGATCGTCCGGGGGAGGGTCGCGGCGACCTCGGGGTCGTGGGTGACGAGCAGTACCGTCATCCCGGTCTCGCGATTGATCGTACGAAGTGCCGCGAGTACTTCGTCGCGGGCGTGGTGGTCGAGCTGACTGGTCGGCTCGTCGGCGAGCAGCAGACCGGGCAGCGTGGCGATGCCGACGCCGACCGCGCACAGCTGGACCTGACCGGGAGTCAGCTGGGTCAGCTCCGTGGACGCATGGTTGCCCAGGCCAACGAGTTCGAGGATCGTGTCCGGCGGGGGCAGATCGCGGTCGGCCGGCGCCGCCTGCTGTGCGTACTTGATGTTCTCGGCCGGCGTCAGGTACGGGATCAGGTTCCGGCCGGCGCCCTGCAGCACGATGCCGACGTCGCCGGAGCGCATCCGGTCGAGCTCGGTCTCGGTCATCGTGGCGACGTTGTGCTCACCGATCTGCAGCCGTCCCGCGCTCGGGGTCAGCAGACCGCCGCACAGTTGCAGCAGGGTCGACTTGCCCGCCCCGGACGGCCCGAGCAGCCCGACAAGCTCACCCGGCCGCACCGTGATCCCGATCCCCGACAGCGCCGCAACATCATGCCCGTGCGCCCGGTAGATGTGCACGAGGCCGGTGGTGCTGATCGCCAAACCACTCATGTCAGTTCCTCGCGGATTCGGGTGTAGCTGGATCTGCGGTTGACGCCGCTGCCGAGGACGAGGGTGGCGGCCGCGAGGATCGCCGTACCGCCGAGCCAGAGCGCGATCGCGACCGGCCAGTTGGTGTGCAGATCGAGTGGCACCGGGCTGTCACTGTTCGCGAACAGTGGGATCAACGGCAGCGCGACCCGGGCGCCTATCAACCCACAGACCGTTCCGAGCAGGACAGCGAGGGCAACCGGACCGGTCTGTTCCCAGCGCGCGGCTCGTCCAGTAGCACTCGCCGGTACGCCGGTCAGCTGCAGGCTCGCGTAGTCCTGCGCCCGCGAGCGCCAGGACGTGACGACGGTCAGCAGCAGCACGACGATCGCGAGCACCCAGGCGGCGATGCCGACGACCGGCGTCAACTGCAGCGCGAGCGCGCTCGCCGACCGCCCGTACGACGCGATCCGGTCGTCGCGCCGGTCGATGAGCTCGGCGTTCATCCCGGCCTTCGTGAACTGCTCGACGATCGGGTCGAGGTTCGCCATCCCGTCCTTGTTCAGCCAGACCTCGAAGTCGGTCCCGTTCTCGTCGACGGCGCCGGCGAGCCGCCGGACCGTCTCCAGGTCGACGACGGCGGTGTGCTCGCCGTTCCGGTTCACCGGGGCGCGCAACCGGTCGATCCGGTTCAGCAGCATCGGCGAGCTGTCGACGCCCGGGCTCGTGCTCGTGTTGTCGTACCGGAACTCCGGGGTGACGAACGCCGGCACCGTCGGCGGCACCGTCGCGTACTGCAGGAACTCGTCATTGCCGAAGCTCTGCAATCCGATTGTCAACAATCCACCGGCCTTGGCCTCGACCGATCCCTCGCCGGCACCGATCACCTGCAGCGGTTTCCAATCGTCCGGCGTGCCGAGCGCGATACTCGGGCGGTCGTCGCTGGAGAGCTTCCTGATGGTCAGATTGCCCTCGACGCCGGTCTGGTCGAGCGGCTCGCGGCCGATGCCGAGCCGGAGCAGGTCGCAGCCGGCCTGACATTCCACGGGGGCCTTCAGCACGACGGGTTTGTTCGCGGGCAGCGTGAGCGCCGGGAACGAGACCAGGTACCGCGCGCCGTCTCGATGACTGACCAGGTTCGCGCGCAGCACGACGGAGCTCGGCTTGCCGTTTCCGATCGGCTCGCCGTTCGGGGTGTTCACGACCTTGGCCGTGATCGGCCCGGTCGAGACGGTAACGGTCAGCTGCGTACTGCGGAACTGGATCGGCGCGGGCTTGCTCGGCGCCTTCAGGGCCTGCCAGCCGGCGGCATCCGTGAGCTCGTCGCCCCGGTACGCGACCCGCCGGAAGCTGTCCGGCTCGATCATCTCGGTCTGCAGCGCGTCGGGGGAGCCCGGGCGGGACATCACCACCGGAGTCAGCCATTTCCGGTCCGGATCGATCTTGTTGACGGCGCCGAGGAAGTCGGCGAAGTACAGCGCGTTCATCCGCAGTACGCCCTCGGCGCCGGTCTCGTAGCCGGAGCGCGTGTCGCGATTGCGCGTACCGACCGAGGCCGCCTGACCGGCGAAGGTGAGCAGCGCGGCGGCCACCGCGACCGCAGCGACGATGCGCGTCACAGCGGGACGACGGGAGACCTGCAGCGCCCCTAGTGCGAGCCCCAGGCGCCCCCGACGTACCGCAGAACGGCTGATCAGCCCGGCCAGCGGCAACAACAGGTGCGCGAACGCCAACCCGGCCGCGAGCGCGAGCAGGGCAGGAGTCAGTACCGGCAGCGGCCCGCGCCCGTCTCCGGTGAGCGCGGCGAACAGACCAGCCACGGCGAACACGATGATGCACAGATCCGCCAGCCCGATTGCGGCCCGCCCGAGCCTGCGGGGCGCCACGCGGCGCAGAAGCGTCGAGATCGGACGCCGTACGGCGGTGCGCACTTGGAGAACCACCACGACCAGAGCGATGACAGTTGCCGCTGCAAGCGCAGCCGGCACCGTCCAGGGCAGCTCAGCCGGCGCACCGTGCCGCAGCCAGGTCACGCGTACGACTGTCAGGATGGCGAAGCCCACCAGGCCGCCGAGGAGCGTTCCGGCCAGCACCGGCAGCCCCAGCTCGACGGACAGCGCGCGGTGCGTACGGCGGGCCGACGAACCACGCAGCCGCGACAGCGCGATCTCCGGTCGGCGCTGATCGACCACGGCGGCCAGCGCAAGGGCCAGTACGACGACTGCGAACAGGGCGACCTGG
>DASSDE010001145.1:0-5595 GCA_035697365.1 Kribbella sp.
CCGACGACGACGATCTCGCGCTCTGGGCCGCGATCGGGCCGATCCGGCCCGATGACGGTTCCAGCGCGGCCTCGGACGAGCGGCTGATCGCGGAGCGCCGCGGCGAGGAGATCCTGTCCGCGGTCCTGATGGACCGCATCCCACAGCCCGGCAAGCTCCGCGGGCCGGACTTCCGGCACTACTGGGAGAACCGGCGGCGCCCCGGCCTCTTCCGGATCTGGCCGCTGCCCTGGCCGAGCGCACTCCGTCCGGCGTCGCGATGGTCGCTGGCGCTGGCGCTGCTGACGATGGCTTTGATCATGGCGCTCGCGGTGTTCCTGGCGTGGTTGCTGTTCCGGCACGCCGCGCCGCTGGAGCCCGAGCCGGTGATCCCGCCCCCGAGCGGCACCACCACGGTGACCGTCACGCCGACCACCCCACCGCCAGGGTCGGGCTCCCCCACGACCGTGGGACCGACCGTCACGGCGACCACCCCCAACCCGACGGCGCCGCCGCCGACCGACACGCCGCCGACGCCCACCAACCCGGGCGACAAGTTCTAGCCCACCAGACGGCGCACGATCCCTCGCGCCGCCTGGTCTCGCGCTCCTTGCTTTCGCGCTATCTGGATTCGGGCTGTGTGCTTTCGGGCTGTGTGGTTCTCGTCAGGCTGATCAGGCCGAGCAGGCTGATGACGGCCCAGCTGCCCTCGAGGAGCAGGAAGCCCCAGGACAGCTGCACGGCCGCGATCGTTGCCAGCACCCCCGATCCGAGCAGGTTCAGGACCTGGTACGTGACCGTACGCTGCTGCAGCCGTCCGGCCTGAGCGGCCGCGAACGCGATCAGAATGGTGATCGCACCAACGATTTCGAGGACATCGAGCGCATGCATGAGGACGACCCCCTCCTGGAGGGTGAGGCGTCGTCTTGTCCGTCCGGGTACGGCGCCGCTCGTCCGGGGAGCCCGCCGACCGCGCGCTCCTATTCAGAGGATAGCAACCGGACGAGCTCGGGATCCTTCCACAGCCGCTCGGGGACGGGCTGCCGGACGAGCGCTGCGTCGGCGCGGATCTCCGCCGGCGAGGATGCCGCGATCAGTACGGACGTGACCGCCGGATGCCTGCTCGGAAAGGCGAGGGCCGCCTGCGGCAGCGAGACGCCGTACTGCTCGCAGACCGCGGAGATCCGGCGCGACTGCACGGTGTCGGCCTGCAACACCAGGACGCCGGCCACGATCGCGGAGACGCCGCGCGCGAGGCAGCGATCCAGGAGCGGGAGCGCTTGCTGGTCGAGCAACGAGTACTGGCTTGTCAGCAGTACGCAGTCCAGGTCGACGTACTGGATCAACCGGTCGAGTTCCCGCCAGTCGTCGGACACTGCGCCGACCGCCTTGACCACGCCGTCGCGGCGCATCCGGTCGAGTACGAGGTACGTCGTCTCGTCGTGTGTCGGCGCGAACACCAGGTCGACCGCAAGCCCGAGCCGTTCGCTGCTCGCGCGGATCGACGCCTCCGGGTCCTCGCCGACCAGTCTCGTCGACAGCAGGAACTCGCCTCGCGGGCGCGGCCGCAGCGCCGTACCCAATCGTTGTTCCGAAGCGCCGTACGCCGGTGAGGTGTCGAAGAACCGGATGCCTGCCTGGTACGCCGCATCGACCGTGGCGATCGCGGTCTCGTCCGATGGCTCGGCCAGGTGCGAGCCGCCGAGCCCGAAGCGTGGCGGGCGGAACCGGACCGTCGAACGCGGGGCGAGCACGTGGCTCGGTGCGGCCATCGCACTCACCTCCGCTGGTCGACTACCTCCAGGATCACGGCTCGGCGCCTCCTTCGCATCTCGAACTCAGGCCCGCACCTCGCCGGCTGGGCGTCAGCGGCCGGAGGTGTACAGGGTTTCGACCTCCTCGTCGGTGAGCGCGCGGTCGTACAGGTGCACCTGGTCGACTGTCCCGTCCAGATAGTCGACAGGGTTGCCGCCGAACTTGGCCCGGCCGATGACCGTGTTGCCGGTCGAGCCGGCGTCCAGCGAGCATGCCGCCTTGGTCGCGACGAGCTGCCCGTCGACGTACAGCCGCAACTCACCCTTCACGACGTCGCGGACACCGGTCACGTGGTACCACTGCCCCGGATCCGGCTTGGTCGGCGCCAGCGCGCGAACACCCGGGAAGCTCATCGCGAACCGCTGGTCCTGGCCCGAGTACTGCAGGAAGAACGCACTGTCCCGGTCGCCGTCCTGACTCACGAACGTCTGGAACGATCCGTCCGCCTTGTTCAGCTTCACCCACGCGCTGGCGCTGTAGTTCTTGCCCGTGTCGAGCAGCGCCGCCCCCGTGTCGACGTACTGCCCGGACCCGTTCAGGGCAACACCTTGACCGTTCTTGCCCTCGGCGAAGACCGCGCCGCCCTGGAGCGTGGCGTCATTGTTGCCCACGGCATCTTCCCCGGTACCGTCCAGCGGATAGAAGTGGATCCCGTCCGCACCCGGTGTCCCCGGCCCCGGATCCGGCGTCCCACTCCCGCTCCCGTTCGCATTGTCAACAATCTTCTTGTTGATTGTCCGCACCTGAGCGAAGTCCATCTTCGGCACCCGGCGGTCGTAGGTGAAGAAGCCGTTCAGCTCCCCCTCGACATCGGTGATCTGGGTGTAGACCGAGCCGCTGATCCCGCACTGGGCCGCCGATCTGAGGACGTCGGTCTGGTTCTCGACGTACCGGCGGGTGAGCGTCGCCGAGTCCGGCTCCATCTCGTACGCCGAGCCGTCGCCGAACCACATGTGATCCGGAACCTTGAGCCCGAACCCGCCGTGCTCACCATCGACGGCTGCCCTGTCGCCCGTCGGCATCGTGGTCGCCGGCCCGAGGTACGCGTGATAGTCGAGGATGTTGCCGCGCCCGGAGTCGCCGTGCGAGTTGCAGCAGTTCACGCCACTGTGGGCGTTCACCAACCGCGACGGGTCCTGCGCCGCGACCGAGTCCGCGACCTGCCCGGTCTCGGTCTTGTCCCACTCACCCCAGCCCTCGTTGAACGGGACCCACACGGTGATCGAGGTGAAGCTCTTGTGCTCTTCGACCATCTCGTGCAGCTCGGACTTCCACTGGGTCCGCCAGGGCTCGGGCATCGCGTCGGTCTTGGTCGCCGGCATGTCCTGCCAGACCATCAGACCGAGCTTGTCGGCCCAGTAGTACCAGCGGTCCGGCTCCACCTTGATGTGCTTGCGGACCGTGTTGAACCCGAGCTCCTTGTGCTGCTCGAGATCGAAGCGCAGCGCCGCGTCGGTCGGCGCGGTGTTCAGCCCGTCCGGCCAGAAGCCCTGGTCGAGCGTCGACAGGTTGAACAGGATCTTGCCGTTGAGCGCCATCCGAAGTTTGCCATCAGCCCCTTTCTGCAGGCCGACCTGGCGCATTCCGGCGTACGAACCGACCTGGTCGACCACCTTGCCGCGATCGAGCAGCCTTACCTTGAGGTCGTACAGGAACGGATGATCCGGGGACCAGGCCTTCGGGTGCGGGATCTTCAACCCCAGTTCGGTGTTTGCCTTGCCCAGTACTTTGCCGACAATCCGATTGTTGTCGTACGCCGTGACCTCGACGTCGTTGCCCGCGGGCCCGGTGGTCGTGGCGGTCACCTTCAGGGTCTGGCTCGGCAGGTCCGGTGTCGTCTGCAGACGGCTGATGGACGCCGTGTTCACGGGCTCCATCCAGACCGTCCGCCAGATCCCCGAGCTGCCCTGGTAGAAGATGCCGTGGTCGCCGACCTCACGCTGCTTGCCGATCGGCTGGTACGTCTCGTCGGTCAGGTCCTCGGCCCAGACGATCAGCTCCTGCGGCCCCTTCGCGTGCAGGGCGCCGGTCACGTCCACATCGAAACCGTCGTACCCACCGCGGTGCGTCGCGACCTGGCGGCCGTTCACCCACACCTTTGCGTCGTAGTCGATCGCGCCGAAGTGCAGCAGGAGCTGCTTGCCCTTCCAGTTCTTCGGCACCTCGAAGGTGCGGCGGTACCACATCCGGTCCTCGTGCTTCTGCAGACCGGACAGGGCCGACTCGATCGGGTACGGAACGAGGACCTTCTCGCCGAGCGTACGGCCGATCGGCGGTTGCTCGTCCGGCGCGGCGGCGGACCATTCCCAGAGACCGTTGAGGTTGCGCCATTCGGGACGGGTCAGCTGCGGTCGCGGGTACTCCGGGAGGGCGTTCGCCGGCGAGACGTCGGCGGTCCAGGGCGTCGTGAGCGGCGGCGTGCCGACGTGCCAGTCGGGGGCTGCCTGGACCTGGGCGGTGGGGACAACCGCGGCCGAGGCCACCAGGGCCACGGCCGCAAGGATCTTGAGCATGGGCATGTCCTTTCGGGGCGGAGAAAGGCAGCTCTCATGACAACGCTCTCACCACAAAAGCGCAAGAGCTCGCGCATGATCAAACATTGACGCAGACCGGAGTCGGCGTACCGAAGTCGCCTGTCTGCGTCAGAGCACCGGTGGTCTGGTCCACCCGGAACGTCGTGACGTTGTTCGATTTCTGATTCGCGACGAACAGCAGCCCACCGGTCGGGTCGAACGCGGCGTGTCGCGGCCAGTCGCCCCCACAGCTAGGCGTCCCGATCGGCTCGAGACCGGCACCGTCGGTCCTGAAGATCGCGACGCTGTTGTGCCCGCGGTTGGTCACGTACACGAACTGCCCGTCGGCGGAGACCAATACCTCACCGGGATAGTTCTGCGGTCCGGCCGGCGCTGTGGGCAGAGTGGAGAGCGGCGTGAGGATGCCCTCGGCGTACCCGCAGACCGTCACGGTGCTGTTCAGTTCGTCGGCGACGTACGCGTATTGCCCGGACGGACGGAGGACCAGATGTCGCGGACCGGTGCCGGGCGGGAGATTCATTTGGTGCTGCAGGGTGAGCTTTCCGGTTGCGAGCGTGTACGTGTAGATCGTGTCGGTGCCGAGATCGACGCTGAGTACGTATTCACCGGCCTGTACCACCTGGTGCGCATGCGGCGCGGATCCTTCGTGTGGGACCAGATCAGTTTGTTGCCCGAGGCTACCGTCCGGGTTGATCGCGTGCACCGCGATGTCGCCCGATCCGTAGTTCGCGGTCAGCAGGTGGTCGCCGATCTTGGCCAGATGACAGGGGCCGGATCCCTGTGTAGGTTGACGATTCAGCACTCGCGGGGACGCCGAGATGTCGATCGCCGTGACGGCGCCGGCCTCCTGCTCATTCACGGCGTACAGGAAGTTGCCCTCGCGGATCACGAAGGACGGGTCCGGTACGTCGATCGTCCCGGTCTTCGTGATCCGGCCCTCGGCGTCGTAGGTCGCGATGCCGATCCCGTTGCCGGACGTCCCGAGATACATCGTGCCGCCCGCGCCGGATCCCTCACGGCGTAAGGGCTCCTGGGTGATGCGGTGGTGGATCGGAACGATTGCTGCACTGAAGCCGAGGAGCGCCCGGCGGGTGATGCTCACGCGGCCACCGGGACGGTGAACCACGCCGGATCACCGGACGGCGAGCTGAACGTCACCGTCGAGCCGACCACGCTCCGCCCGAGGTAGCGCGGATCCACGGTGTCCACGATGAGTACGAGATGATGCCCGGCCGGCACCTCCCAGCTCGTCGCTTCCAGTTGTACG
>DASSDE010001146.1:0-3533 GCA_035697365.1 Kribbella sp.
CGAGGTCCGCCGGCAGGCAGCCGACCAGAAGCAGCAGAAGTAAGGCCGGTCCCGGATCCAACGGGCCGGAGGTAGCGTCTCACTCCCAGAGCAACCAGGGGGTGGGGGCAATGCAGATCATCGAGAACAGCATCGTGGGGACGCGGTCGGCCGTGCTGCGGCTGAGGAAGTGTGGCGGTGGGCCGGCGATCGTGATCTTCCCGATGCTGCACGTGGCCGAGCCGCAGTTCTACCGCGACGTGGAGGCGCGGCTGCGGGAGTGCGACCTGCTCGTCGTCGAGGGGATCCACGGCGACTCCACACCGGTCGTCGAGGGCCTGACGATGACGTACCGCGTGATGCCGGTCAACGAGGAGTCCGGGCTGGTCGAGGACGACATCCCGTACGGCGACCTGGGCGTACCGTTCGTGACTCCGGACCTGTCTGCCGAAGAGGTCCAGGAAGGCGTCCAGCAGTTGCCCTGGAAGATCCGCGCGGCGATGTGGGCGTCGGTCCCGGTGGCGTCGGTGAGCAACTTCATCGCGGGCCGTCGCGCACTGCTCTCGCCGCAGATCGAGGTCAACGACCTTCCTACCCGGGAGGAGGAGTTGCTTCCCGAGGAGTGGGACCGGTTCTTCGACCTGTTGCTCGACCGCCGCGACGATCTCGCGGTCGCCGCGGTGGCGGAAGTGGTGCGGGACCGGCCGGACGACGACATCGACATCGCGGTCGTGTACGGGGCCAGGCATGTGCCCGGCATCCTGCGCGGCGTCTACCGGCTGGGGTACCGCGTGGTCGACGCGGACTGGCTGATGGCGGTCAGCGCACCAGCGTCGTGAACGCGTCGAGGGCCCGGCGGATGTTCTCGATCGAGTTGGCGTACGAGAAGCGCAGGTGGCCCTCGCCGTACTCGCCGAAGGACGTACCGGGCAGGCAGGCGACGCCGGCCTCGGCCAGCAGCCGGTCGGACAGCGTCGCGGCCGGTACGCCGAGGCCGGTGATGTTCGGGAACGCGTAGAACGCGCCACCGGGCTCGACGCACGAGACTCCCGGTACGGCGTTCAGCCCGGAGACGATCACGTCGCGCCGTTCGCGGAAGGCCTCGCGCATCCGGTCGACGTCGTCCCAGGGACCGTCGAGGGCGGCGATCGCGGCGTACTGGCTGAACGCCGACGTACAGGACACGGAGTTGATCATCAGCCGCGTCACCGGTTCCACGAGCGGTTCGGGGAAGACGCCGAAGCCGAGCCGCCAGCCGGTCATCGCGAACGTCTTCGACCAGCCGTCGAGCAGGACCGTCCGCTCGGCCATGCCGTCCAGGTCGAGCACGCTGTGGTGTGCACCGTCGTACCGCAGTGCCCAGTACACCTCGTCGCTCAGTACGACCAGGTCGTGCTCGATCGCGATCTCGGCGATCGCCTGCAGCTGTTCCGGTGTGGACGCGCTGCCGCACGGATTGTGCGGCGAGTTGAGGATCAGCAGCTTGGTCCGGTCGGTGACCAGCGAGCGCAGCTCGTCGGGGTCGACGACGAAGCCGTTCTCCTCGCGCAGCGGAACCGGGACCGGCGTCGCGCCGGCGAAGGATGCGATCGACGCGTACATCGGGAACCCGGGGTCCGGGTAGAGGACCTCGTCGCCCTCCTCGCAGAGCGCCAGGATCGTGAAGAACATGATCGGCTTGGCGCCCGGCGTGATCAGCACGCGGTCGGGCGTCGTCCGCAGCCGGCCGCTGCGGTCCAGGAAGTCCGCGACCGCGGACCGCAGCTCGGGGATGCCGGGCGCCGGTACGTAGTGCGTCATGCCCTTGTCCAGCGCCTGCTGCGCGGCGGCGATCACGTGCGGCGGGGTGTCGAAGTCCGGTTCGCCGATCTCCAGGTGCACGATCTCGCGCCCCTGGGCCTCGAGTGCCTTCGCCTTCGCGAGCACCTCGAACGCCGACTCGGTTCCCAATCGGTCCATCCGCTGAGCAAGTCTCACAGCCCCAAGCCTATGTCTGCGAGGATTGCTACGTGGCACGGGTAGCGGTGACCGGAAGCAGTGGCAAGCTCGGCAGGGCCGTCGTGGATCACTTGGCGGACCACGGCTGGGACGTGGTGGCGCTCGACCAGTCCCCGCCGGCGCGTGCCGGCGTGACGTCGACACGTGTGGAACTGACCGATTTCGGCCAGACCTACGAGGCGATCGCGGGGATCGACGACCGGCATGACGGCGTCGACGCGGTCGTGCATCTCGCCGCGATCCCGGCGCCGGGCCTACGGCCGAACGCGGCGACGTTCCACAACAACATGACTGTCACCTACAACGTGTTCTCTGCCGCGCTGCGGGCGGGCGTACGGAACATCGTGTGGGCGTCCAGCGAGACCGTGCTGGGCCTGCCGTTCGACGAGTTCCCGCCGTACGTGCCGGTCGACGAGGAGTACCCGCCGCGGCCGAACAGCACCTACTCGCTGGTGAAGACGCTCGAGGAAGAGTTGGCGCGCCAGCTGTGCCGCCGGCACCCGGACCTGAAGATGATCGGGTTGCGGTTCTCGAACGTGATGTACCCCGAGGACTACACCCGGTTCCCGGCGTTCGACGCGGACGCGCAGGCGCGGAAGTGGAACCTCTGGGGGTACATCGACGCCCGGGACGGCGCGCAGGCCGTCCGCAAGTCGCTCGAGTACGACGTGACCGGGACGGACGTCTTCATCGTCGCGAACGCCGACACCGTGATGTCCCGGCCGAACGAGGAGCTGCTCGCCGAGGTGTTCCCCGGCGTACCCGTGAAGCGGCCCTTCGGTCCGAACGAGACGCTGCTGTCGATCGAGAAGGCGCGCCGCCTGCTCGGCTACGAACCCGAATTCTCCTGGCGGGGCCCGAACGGGAACAGCCGGTCCGGGTCGTAGGCCGCCCGGACGTCGGCCAGCCGCGCGAAGGTGTCTGCCGGCCAGGACGCCTCGTACGATCCGGGGAGCGCGAAGCCGCCGGCGAAGTTCACCGAGGTCTCGGTACACACCCAGGGCGCGAGCTTCGCCAGTACGCCGTCGACCGTTGCCGGAAGCACCTTTTCGAACAGGTTCGGGTCCGGTACGCCGATCATCGTCAGCGTGCACGCCCCGCTGCGGCCGCCGACCGCCGAGCCCTCGGGTACGTCGCGTTCGGTCGCGCCGCCGAGGTGCCGGATCTCGACGGCGACCAGCGGTACCTGCTGCTCCGGGCCGACCACGTCCAGGAAGGCCGTGACGAACTCGGCGTCCAGTTCGTCGAGCAGCATCCCGCGGTCCCAGGACGGCGTCGGGTCCTTCGGGTCGTTGTGGATCAGCGCGATGTCGCTCGCCGGCATCTCGCCGACGGCGTCGATCAGCGCGGTCCCGGCGTCGCGGATCGGCCGGAACAGGCGCTTGCCCTGCGCCGCGTCACCGACGTACGCGAACCGTACGCTCAGCACGGTCTTGCCGCGCAGCGGTTCCGGGATGAACTCCAGCGGTGGCAGCCGGAGGATCACCACCGACGAGTTCGCGGCCTCGGGCAGCGTCTTCGTCCAGCCGGCCCAGGTACCGAGGACCGCGGCGATG
>DASSDE010001147.1:0-5596 GCA_035697365.1 Kribbella sp.
CCGCGCCGCCGACCGCGAACATCGTCCTGACGCCGGTCCTGAGCGCCAACGCGCTCGGCATCCTGCGCGGTCAGTTCCCGCACGCCCGCATCCTCTTCACCGAGTTGCACGACGGTGCGCGGGGGATCAGTCTGAGCGGTCCGCTGTCGCGGATCGTGGCCCAGGCACCCGACGGCTACTTCGTGGCGCATTCGCTGGATGCGCTCGGTCCGGTCGTCCAGTCCGAAGCGAAGCTGCAACTCACCGGCAGCACCAGACGTACGCCGATCACGCTGTCCCTGACCACCGGAACCACTCGACCCACCGAACAGATGCCGGACGAGGTGGACCCGCCCGCTCCAGCCGCTCCGCCCGCTCCGCCTGCTCCAGCCGCTCTGTCCGCTCAGGACGTGACCGGCGATCCAACCTCGACCACCGTCCGCTGGATCGACCGCGCAACGACCTCCTCCGCCGCGCCACCGGGCGAATGGTTGGACCTCGAACCGCTCGACGCGCTCGTGACCCACCTGCTCGGAACACAGGACCCCCGCCGCGACCCACTCTGGGCCGCCCTGGTCGCCGAATGCGTCGTACGCCTCGCCGCCGACCAGCAAACAGACCTCCTCGTCGACGTCGCCGGCCTGCACCCAACAATCCGAGCCGAACTACAAATCCGACTAGCCAGCGACCAAGTCCCCCAAACCACCTGGCCCTAACCGGTTGGCGTCAGGGTTTGCGGGCTACGCCGGCGTAGAGGATGTGGCTGGCGTTGGAGGGGAGGGTGGCGTCTTGGTCGTCTTCGGGTTGGGTGCCGGGGGGCATCCATTCGAAGAGGGGGACCAGGCCGGGGCCGATCAGGTCGAGGCCGTCGAAGAGGGACGTGATCTCGGCGGGGGTTCGGAAGGTCAGGGAGCCCCAGGACTCGTGGAAGCGTTCTTCGAGAGCGTCGGTGGCCTTTGCCAGTTCGCTGCCGTCGCGGGGGTTGCAGACGTGGCTCATGGCGACGTACGAGCCGGAGGGGATTGCGTCGACGTACGCTGCCGCGATTCTGCGGGTCTCGTCGAGGTCGGCGATGTGGTGGAGCATGAGCGCCTCGATCACCCCGACCGGGCGGTCGAAGTCGATCATGCTTTTGACCTGCGGCGTGTTCAGGACCTGCTCCGGCTGCGTGAAGTCAGCGGCCGCGAAGTCGGTGTACTTGTTCTCGACGAGCAGTGCCATCCCGTGCCGGATGACGATCGGGTCGTTGTCGACGTACACGACCTTTGCGTCCAGGCGGTGCGCCTGCGCGATCTGGTGGGTGTTCTGCGCCGTCGGCAGGCCGGAACCCAGGTCGAGGAACTGGCCGATGCGCTCCTTCTGGCTCAGCCAGGACACGACCCGCGCCAGCCACTTGCGGTTGTCCCGGGCCCAGGTCGGAATCTCGGGCGCAAGCTCGACCAGCTTCTCGTACGCCTGGCGATCGATCGCGAAGTTGTCCTTGCCGCCAAGAGCCAAGTCGTAGACCCGGGCCACGCTGGGACGACTGAGGTCGATCGTGGGGACGTGCTCGCCGGTGCCTGCTGGGTCTGTCATCGCCTGGTATCCCTCGCCAACTGATCGTAGCTACCTGCGACCATCAGGTTACCGGCGATCGCGGTCACCCCTCACTCGCCCCGGCACGGCGCTTGGGTGGCACGTGGAGGACAGCGAGATTGAGGACCAGTACGGCGGTCCGTGCGGCGTGTGCGAGCTGCCATCGATCACGTACCTGACTCCAGTCCGGCGGCGGGGTGGCCGGGCTCCAGTTCAGCTGTTCGAGGTTGATGGGGCCGTTGACGGCCAGCGTGATCGCGATCGCTACCACCAACAACCCCAGCGCGAGCAGCTCAGGCGACAGCAGCCGGCCGTGGGATCTCCGCGCCTGGACGACGAGAACGACTACGGCGATCAGCGTCGGTGCCAGGACCAGGCCGATGAACCAGTTGAAGTAGCTGAACTCCGCCTTGCGGACACGGATGTAGTCGGGGCCGTCGAGCCGGCGGAGGGCGAGTTCGAGCACCAGTACGGTGAGCGCAACTCCCGCAAGAACCGCGCTGGACAACTTCGCCACGGCCCTCACGAAGCCACCCGGTACGCCGACTGTCATCCCGCTCTCCTAGTACTCGTGGATGACGGCCTGGCGTAGCGGGGCCCAGCGTTCGCGGTAGATGGTGAGGGTGAAGGCGACCGCGGCGATCGAGCCGATCAACCAGGCGGCGAACACGCCGATCACCCAGCCGATGCCGATGCGTTCGGAGAGTTGGTCGGCGTGTCCGAGCCACAGCAGGATCGGGACCAGAACGACCGCGGGCCCGATGACCCAGTGGAACAAATAGGTACGCAGGATCTCACCGGCCCGGAAACGCGACCAGCCCGTGATGCGGTAATTCGTCAGAGTGTTGGAGTTCAGCCCGAGGCTCTGATACTGGACCGAAGTCTCTTCCAGATAGAACCGGTCGAGCGGGATCACCGGCAGGTAGACGATCGTGAAGTACCGGGTCGCGAAGCATCGGCCGCTCGCGTCCTTGCGAGTGAATCCTTTGAGCTCGAATCCGATCCCGTTGAACGACGACAGGCGTACTCGTTCGTCCGGCTCCCACGGCCACACCTCGTCAGCCATGCGCGGACTCTATCCAATTGCAGGCTCGCCCTTCGAGCACAAACTTGCCGCCAGAAGACACTCGGCCGCTGACGTCCGTGAATACAGAACGACGCGCCCGGCACGGTGCGGTGACGCAGGGGGCTTGTTGGTGGCTGAACGATCGTTTAGTATGCTGAACGTGCGGTCAGTAGGCGATGGGGACCTGACGGGGCGGGCGGTGA
This sequence comes from Kribbella sp., assembly GCA_035697365.1. GTDB lineage: Bacteria > Actinomycetota > Actinomycetes > Propionibacteriales > Kribbellaceae > Kribbella. The sequence continues at coordinate 2,824 of DASSDE010001147.1, forward strand.
TCCGCAATGTGGCGCTGCGGTTGTTTGCGGACCAGGGGCCGGATGCGGTCGGCGTACGGCAGATCGCGGAGGCCGCCGGCGTCTCGCCGGCGCTGGTGTTGCACCACTACGGCAGCAAGGCGGGCCTGCGTGAGGCTGTGGATCAGTACGCGGCCGCGCAACTCGACGCCTTGATGCAGGATGTCGACGAGATCGGCGAGGTGTTGACCGCTGGATCGAGCGCTTCGGTGGCCGAGCTTTTCGCGCAGGCGCTGCCTGCTGACTCGCCGCTGCCGGTCTACCTTCGACGGCTGCTGCTCAGTGGAGATCCGGCCGGTCGGGCGCTGTTCCTCCGCTGGTTCGAGGTGTCACGGGTACTGCTCGGCCGGCTTGTCGACGCGGGGTTCGCCGCGCCGGCCACAGATCCCGATGTCCGTACGGCGTTCATGCTCTCGGCCGACCTCATCCTGCTGCTCCTGCGCGAGCCGCTGACCGATGCCCTCGGGTTCGACCCGATGTCCGGAGACGGCCTGACGCGCTGGGCGGCCGAGGTTGCCCGGATCTACCGCGAGGGCGTGCTGATCGTTCCAGCCGGTGAACGAGACGAGGATTGACAATCCAGGAGGCGACAACGAAATGTCGATGCCCATAGCTGCACCCGGGCGGAGCAGGGCCGACGTACCCGGTCATGAGGTCATTGTCGGCGCGACCGGTCTGGTCAAGCGGTTCGGTGGTGTCACGGCGCTGGACGGGCTGGACCTGGAGGTCCGCCGCGGCGAAGTGCACGGCTTCCTGGGGCCGAACGGAGCCGGAAAGTCGACCACGATCCGCATCCTGCTCGGCCTGATGCGTAAGTCCGGTGGCGAGATCAGCCTGTTCGGCAAGGACCCGTGGCAGCGTTCGGCGCCCCTGCATCGACGGCTGGCCTACGTTCCCGGCGATGTGACCTTGTGGCCGGGGCTCAGCGGCGGTCAGTGCATCGACGTACTCGCCCAGGTGCACGGTGGCATTCGGGCCGGCCGGCGCGACGAGCTCATCGAGCGGTTCGACTTCGACCCGACCAAGCGGGCCCGGGACTACTCAAAGGGCAATCGCCAGAAGGTGTCCCTGATCGCGGCGCTCGCGGCCGACGTCGAGTTCATGGTCCTCGACGAGCCGACCTCCGGCCTCGATCCGCTGATGGAGCAGGCATTCCAGGAGATCATCCGCGAGCGCGCCGCCGAAGGCGTCACTGTGCTGCTCTCCAGTCACATTCTCGCCGAGGTCGAGGCGCTCGCCGAGCGCGTCACCATTGTCCGTAAGGGCAAGACGGTAACGACCGGCACCCTCGCCGAGCTTCGGCGGCGTACCCGGACGAAGATCCATGCGGTCACCGACCACCTGCCGCGGTTCGACGGCATGGCCGGGGTGGTCAACCTTGAGGTCGAGGATCGCAACGGTGCGTTCGAGACCCGGCTGAGCGTCGATGCGGACGTTCTGGGAGCTGTCGTCGGCAGTCTGCACGCCGCGGGCGTGAGCACCCTGACCGTCGCCCCGCCGAGCCTCGACGAGTTGTTCCTGCACGCCTATGCCGATGCCTCGCCGGACCAGGGGAGCCCAACATGAGCGGGCAGTTGGCGACGATGGTGAGAGTTCACCTGCGTACCGGGTGGCTGGCCATGGTGGTCTGGGTCGTCGCGGTGGGCGGGACCATGATGCTCACCGTCTCAGCGATCCAGGGCCTGTACGACACTCCCGAGAAGATCCACTCGTACGCTGCCGCCGTCCGCGACGACGCACTGGTGATGCTCAACGGCAGGATCGCGGGCATCGACTCGCTCGGCGGGATCATCGCGAACGAGTTCGGCTTCCTGGCCTCCTTCGCAATACCGTTCATGGCCGTCAGTCTGATCGCCCGGACGACCCGGAAGAACGAGGAGGCCGGGCGCCTCGAGGCCGTACTGGCCGGCCGCATCGGCCGTACGACGCCGTTGCTGGCGGCAATCGTGGTGGCTGTCGTGGCGGAAGTTCTGATCACGGCTGCGTTGTTCGCCAGTTTCGCCGGCGGTGGTGTTCCCGGCGGCGACGCCCTCCTCTACTCGCTCTCCATGGGGGCGCTGGGGCTGGCGTTCATCGGAGTCGCTTCGCTCGCCGCACAGGTCGTCGAGCATTCCCGTGGCGTCGTCGCTATCGGGCTCGGGACCATCATCGCCGCCTACGCGCTGCGCGGCATCGGCGACGTGCAATGGGCGCCGCTGACCTGGCTGTCGCCGTTGGGCTGGCAGGAACAGACCCGTGCCTTCGGCGACCAGCGCTGGTGGCCGCTGCTGATTCCGTTCGTGCTCTTCGCGCTTCTCGCTGCCGCCGCGCTCGCTATCACGTCGCGGCGAGACATCGGTAGCGCACTGCTTCGCGTCCGTGCGGCCGATCCGCGGGCGTCGCGTTTCCTGCGGACGCCACTAGGGATCGCGATGCGCTCGCACCGGGGATCGCTGCTGGGATGGTCGATGGCGACCGTGGTGGTCGCGGGTACGTTCGGCTCGGTCGCGAAACCGTTGGTGAGAGCAATCAACGGCAACCCCTCGCTCGCCTCGGCCATGGGTGGCGGGGAGAGCGCTACAGGACTGGACTCCGTCCTTGCGATGACCGCGCTGCTGCTTGCGCTCATCTGTGCCGGGTACGCCGTGCAGGCCGTGGGTGTGCTCCGTGCCGAGGAGTCGTCCGGGCGGCTCGAAGCCTATCTGTCGGGCGACCGAAGCCGCTGGTCCTGGCTCAGTGTGCAGCTGGCGGTCGTCGGCGCGGGAATCGTCACGGT
>DASSDE010001148.1:0-4924 GCA_035697365.1 Kribbella sp.
TCCGACGAAGACCTCGGGTGGTTCGAGTGGCGGGTCCGCGACCGCGGTCGGGCTCGGGATGGGCGTGTGGTCGCTCGGCACGGACGGCGGCGGGTCGGTGCGCATTCCGGCCGCGTTCACCGGCACGGTGGCGTTGAAGCCGACGTACGGGCTGATCCCGCTGTTCCCGCCGAGTGCCTTCGGGACGTTGTCACACGCCGGCCCGATGACGCGGACCGTACGCGATGCGGCGGCGCTGCTCGATGTGGTGACCGGGTTCGATCCTCGCGACTGGTCCGCGATGCCGACGCCGGGAAGCTCGTTCCTGGACGGCATCGACGACGGTGTCAGCGGCCTGCGGATTGCCTTCTCGTCTGATCTTGGTTTTGTTGACAATGATCCGGACGTCGAGGCGCAGGTGCGCGCCGCGGTCGACGTCCTTGCGGGGTTGGGTGCCGAGGTGACGGAGGTTGATCCAGGGTTCGCGGATCCGATCGATGCGTTCAACGTGTTGTGGTGGTCGGGTGCTGCGAAGGTCTTGTCGGCATACATTGTCGACAATCGCGTTGACCCGGGACTGCGGCGGGTCGCGGAGTTGGGTGCGGCCTATACGGCCTCGGACTTCCTTGATTCGTCGACGGTGCGGATGGAGCTCGGGACGCTGATGGGGCGATTCCATGAGCAGTACGACGTTCTGCTCACGCCGACGTTGCCGATCACTGCGTTTCCGGTCGGGCAGGACGTGCCGGACGGTTCGGAGTCGCCGGACTGGACCGACTGGACGCCGTACACCTATCCGTTCAACCTCACGCAGCAGCCGGCGCTCAGCGTGCCGTGCGGGTTCACCTCCGCCGGGCTGCCTGTCGGATTGCAGATTGTCGGCGCTCGGCATGCCGACGCGCTGACCCTGCGCGTCGGTCAGGCCTATCAGGCGGCCACCGACTGGCACGAGCGAACCCCGACTCTGGGAGCGCGATGAGGCATCCGGTCGTTGAGGCGCGATGAGGCGCCCCGTCGTGGGTCGCTATGAGGCAGGTTGCTGTTGGCTGTGTGGAGCACTGTGGAGCGGATCGCTGTGAGTTGCTTGGAGGCGCGATGAAGTACGTGACCGTTAGTTTGGACAAGCGGGGCGTCAGTTGTGTGGCGAAGTTGCTCGGCGATGTCGCGCCGCGCACCTGTGCGGCGGTGTGGGATGCGCTGCCGCTGTCCGCGCCGGTGTTCCACGGGAAGTACGCGCGGAACGAGATCTACACGTTGCTGCCTGGGTTCGCGTCGGATCCGGGTAAGGAGAACACGACGATCACGCCGATCCCGGGCGATCTGTGCTGGTTCTCGTTCGACTCCGACGACCTGGGGAATCCGGCGTACGGGTACGAGAACACGACCGGTACTGGTACGCAGGGGGCGATTGTCGACCTTGCCGTGTTCTACGGGCGGAACAACCTGTTGATCAACGGCGATCAGGGGTGGGTGCCGGGCAATGTGTTCGGTGCGGTCACCGAGAACCTTGAGGAGTTCGCTGCGGCCTGCCAGGACCTGTGGATGGGTGGGGCGCGCGGCGAGACGCTGTCGTTCAGCCGGCTGTGAGTGACGGCAGTTCGGTCAGCTGGTTGTCGATGAGTAGTTCATCGGCTGAGCCGGCTTGGTGTGAGGTGACCGTCGATACATGGTCGCGTGGAACCTTCGCTTCGGGACCTTGGTGACCATGCTGTAGGTCGCGTCGACAACAGTGTTTGACCTGGCGCCGTCCGCGACCCGCGCGAGCGGGGCGGTCCGTGCGAGCGGCGGTCAACGGTGTGGGTCAAACGGTGTGGGTCAACGGTTGGGTCAAACGGTGTGGGTCAACGATTGATCTTGGTCCCGTTGTGGAAGACCTGTCTAACCCGGTGTTGCAGGTCCGCGCAGTCCAGGGTGGAGCCTTCGAGGAGTACCAGGTCGGCGCGTTTGCCTGGCGCGATCTCACCGCGATCGTCTGCCAGTTCGAGCAACCGCGCGGCGTCGATCGTTGCGGCGCGCAGTGCACCGGCGTCGCCCAACCCCGCTGCGGCCAGGTGCCTCAGCTCCGACAGCGCCTCGGAATACGGTCGCACCGGACTGTCTGTCCCCATCGCGATCCGCACCCCGGCGTCGATCGCCAACCGCATCGACTCCCGGTGCGCCTCGGCTGACCCGGACGGGGCATGCTCCGGATCGGACTGGGTCACCGACAATGTCGGCACGTACCAGGTTCCGTTCTCGGCCATGGCGCCAACGGCTGCGTCGTCCAAGTACGTCCCGTGCTCCACGCTGGCCGCTCCGGCGCGCGCCGCAAGTTCCGCGGCGCGGGCGCCGTGAGCGTGCACCATCACCCGCCGTCCTCCGCGCCGCTGTGCCTCGTCGACAATCGCCGCCATCTCGTCGAACGTGAGTTGCAGATCGTGGACGCCGGTACCGAGCGCCATCGAGCCGGTCGCCGTCACCTTGATCCAGTCCGCACCGGCCCGAACCATTCGCCGTACGACGGCTCGCCCGGCATCCGCTCCGTCGAAGATCGGATCCGGCAGCGATGGATCGTCGAAGAAGTCGAGCGGTCCGGTCCGTGGCGTCCAGACGTCGCCGATCGCTCCTGTCGTACCGACTTGGCGCAGGCTCAACAGCAGGTCGGGGCCTTCGATCCATCCGTTCGTCATCGCGAGCCGGACACCCGCATCAGCGCCCCAGGCGTCGCGCACCGTCGTCACGCCGAGCTGCAGCAGCGTCCGCAGAGCCGGCACCGACGACAGGACGCGAGCCGACCGTGGCACCCGTAACGGATCCATCCCCGCCGGCCCGAAACACACGTGCGTGTGGCAGTCGATGAACCCGGGCACGATCAGCCTGCCTGCGCAGTCGACGCCGTCGTCTCCGTCCAGCCCGATCCCGACGTCGACGATTCGGTCTGCTTCCAGTACGACGTCGCCCGTCCGTACTTCGCCCGAGTTGGCGTCGAGAATCGAGCCCGAGTGGAGCAGGCGACGGGTCATGCAGTCGTACCGAGGAGCCGGAGCGCGATCAGGGCGTACGCGCGTGCGGCCGTGACCAGTTCGGCGATCGCGACGGATTCGTCGGCGCGGTGGGCCTGATCGGTGACGGAGCCGGGGCCCAGGACAACTACTGGTACGTCGAGGTCGCGCGCAACGTACCCGCCGTCGCAGGCGGCCGTCCAGCCTGCGAGCGGCATGGGCGGACCACCCGCGTCGAAGCGGGCGGCCTCGGTGATCCGTACCAGGTCATGGTCCTCGGAGGTTTCGAAGGCCGGCATCTCCATCGGCATCGCCAGCTCGACGGTCAGACCACGATCCTCCAGGTGGAGGGCGGCAACGCGGCGGTGCAGGTCGGCGAGAACTTCGGTGGGGGACTCGCCTGGGAGGAGTCGGCGGTCGGCGACGACCACGCAGTCGGCGGGGACGATCGAGCCGCCGGTGCCTCCGTTGATCTGGCCGACGCTCCAGGTCGCCGGGCCGAGCAGGGGGTGCGGCGACTTCGCGAGTTCGGCGTGCAGCCGTTCGATCTCGGTGACGACGGCTGCCGCGCCGTAGATGGCGTTCGCGCCGCCGTCCGGGTTGCCCGCGTGCGAGGCGCGGCCGTGGACGGAGACCTGCAGGTACGAGTCGCCCCGTGCCGCGATGATCGTCTGCAGATCGGTCGGCTCAGCGGTAACGCACCCGGCGTAGCGCGGCGCAGTGGGCGCGGGGTGCCGCTGCGCCGAGGGCTCGGCAGGCTGCGCGGCGGACGTGACGGACCGCTCCGCGGTGGACGCGGCGTGAGGCTCCGGGGGCGGGGCGGCGTGTGGGGGTGTGGCGGAGTTTACGTAGGCGCGGATGCCTTTGCCGGTTTCTTCCTCGTCGACCAGGGCGGCTAGTTCGACCGGGCCGGCGAGGCGAGTTCCGCGGAGGGCGGCGAGGGCGGCGAGGGCCGCGGCGAGGCCGCCTTTCATGTCGGAGGCGCCACGGCCGTAGATGCGTCCGTCACGGACGAGGCCGCCGTACGGGTCGACGCTCCAGCCGTCACCGACCGGGACGACGTCGGTGTGACCGAGCAGCAACAAGCCAGGGTCGTTGCCGCCGGCAAGGGTGATCGAGACGTTGTCGCGGCCGGGTTCGACGGGGGAGGTGCGGACGTCGAGGCCCAGGTCGCTCGCGGCGGCGATGAGGACGGCGACGGTGGCGGCCTCGTCGCCCGGCGGATTCTGTCCGGGGGCGCGGAGCAGATCCTGAGTGATTCGGACGAGTAGTTTCTCGTCGATGCGGTCCAGCACCTTCTGTTCGGCGGGCGTCAGGCTCATACCCACCCACCCTAGAGCGCCACACCGGCCGCGGGCGCGGACCATCGCGGGGCCGACTGTCCGCACCAGGGCTCGGAGGGGCTACAGGCCGTGGCGGAAGCCTTCCCGCCAGGAGGTGTAGCCGGGTTGCCAGTCGAAGGTTTGCTTGGCGAGGGTGTTGTCGGCGCCGCGGATCTCGGTGAAGGCGGCGACGCCGACGTCGCCGACGGCGAGCCGGCCGAGCCAGGACGGGATGTGCCGGGGCGCCTTCGCGCCCAGGATCCGGGCGAACTCCGGTACCCAGACCGAGGCCGCCGCTGGGTCGTCGTCCGCGACCTGGAACACGCCGGTGACGTCGCTCTCGATGGCCTTGACCGTCAGCGCGGCCGCGTCGTCGTAGTGGATGAACGACCAGATCCCGGCGCCGTCGCCGATGATCGGCAGCCGCCGCTTCTGGATCAGCTCGACCATCGAACCGCCCTTGCCGATGTCGCCGGTCGGGCCGTAGAAGGCGCCGTACCGGAGCGCGACGCCCTCGATCCCGTCGGCGTTCAGGACCGCCGCTTCGAGGTGCTTGATGCCGGCCATCGTCTGGCGCTGCGCGGGCACCGGGTTCGGGTCGAGGGGGTCGGCCTCGGTTTTCGTGGCGGATCCTCCGTGCTG
>DASSDE010001149.1:0-3635 GCA_035697365.1 Kribbella sp.
CCCTTCCCGCCCTGGCCCGCGATCACCTTGTAGATGATGTCCAACCGGTCGGCGATGACCGTCGGTTCGGCTCCAGAGTCGGACCTGATGTCAGCCCCGGCCATATCGGTCCTCCGCCCGCCAGAAGTACCAGAACCCGGCGCCGAGCATCACGAACGACCAGACGATCGCGATCGCCCAGGCGTGCGGCAACTCGTTCGCCTTGTGCTCGGACAGCAGCGACCGCCGGATGATGTCGATGTACGCCGAGATCGGGTTGAACGCGAGCACCTGGGTCAGCCAGCCGGGCGCGTCGACCTGCGCCAGCTTGGCCGGCAGCGAGAAGAAGATGCCGGATGCGTACAACCAGGTGCGGGTGACGAACGGGAGCAGCTGGGTGATGTCGGACACGAACGTACCGATCCGGGCGAACACCAGCGTGATCCCGATGTTGAACATCACCTGCAGCAGCATTGCCGGTACGACGAGCAGCCAGCGCCAGGTGGGACCGTCGGTGAACCCGACGACCGCGAACAGGATCACGAGCGAGACCAGCATCTGCTGGAGCTCGTTCAGTACGTAGGCGAGCGGCAGCGTCGCGCGCGGGAAGTGCAGCGTGCGGATCAGCGAGAGGTTCAGCGCGAGCGAGCGGGAGCCCTCGGTCATGCACCGCTGCGTGAACGTGAACACGAAGATCCCGCTGAGCAGGAACGCCACGTAGTTGTCGATCCCGTTCCTGGTCCCGAGCAGGACGCCGAACGCCAGGTAGTACACCGCGGCGTTCAGCAGTGGGGTCAGGACCTGCCAGATCGAGCCGAGGCGCGCCCCGGCGTACATGGCGTAGGTGCGCGCGGTGGCGTAGCTGACGACGAACTGGCGGCGGCTCCACAACTCGTGCAGGTAGGACCCGAGCGGCGGTCGGGTCGAACTCTTGCTGAGTCCGTACTTTTCGGCGAGCGCCGCGGCATCGGTCGCGCCGGTCGAGTCTGCGGCGGTCGGCATTGCGTTAATGTACTGTGCTCCGCTGCCCGGGGGTGATGCAGGTCAGCCGACCAAGCGGGCTCGCAGCCGCGCGAGGTCGTCGTTGGTAAGACCACCGTGCCGCAGGTATGCCTCCGGGCCGCCGTACGTGGTGTCCAGATGCCGCAGGATCGCGACGATCGACTCGGCCCGCGTGTCGCGGAACTCGACCAGCTCCGGATGCTTCGAGACGTCGGGCTCGGCGGCCAGTTGCTCCTCGAGCCAGACCGCGAGCCGCGACTGGGTCAGGAAGTAGTCGGCGACGATCTCTTCCTCAGGTACGCCGGCGACGCTCAGCGCCAGCGCGACGACCATCCCGGTCCGGTCCTTGCCACCGTGGCAGTGCACGACGACCGCGCCGTCCGGCTCGTCGGCGATCGCCTTCACCGCGGCCGCGAACAACTCCGGACGCTTGTCGAGCATCCACGTACAGGCCTGGATGATGGTCGGCTGCCCGTGCTGCGGGTCGGCCGGGTCCTGCAGCGACTGGCGGACGGCCAGCGGCGTACCGGTGAACGGCGTCGGGGCCTGCGCCACCTCGTCGTCGCCGCGCAGATCGAGGATCCGGCTCACCCCGGACCGCCGCACCGCCTCGACCCCGTCCGGAGTCAGGTACTGCAGACTCTCGGACCGAATCAGCACCCCCGCCCGCGTCTGCCGCCCGTCGACGGTCGGCAACCCACCGACATCCCGAGCATTCCGGCACCCGCCCCACTGCAGATCCATGCCCTCATCCAAACAGACGCGTCAACACACCACGTCGACAGCAAACACCTTGTCGTTCTCCTTGGCGGACAGATTCGTCGACGTCCACCGGTTCACGTACCCGAGAGTGAGGTCGACCTTGATCGACAGCCAGACCGCGTTGCCGTACGTCCGCACCGACGAGACCCCGAGGTTCTGCATCCAGGCCGGCACGTCCCAGTTCCCGCACCCCGGAACATCCCACCGCGCCCCGGTCCCGTTCCACCCCTCGTACAGACAAACCTTCCCGTACGGACAGGTCTCATACCCCGCAGTCGATGCTGCAGCCTGCGACGGCACCACGACCGCACCTGCTACCAGCACCGCAGCGACAGTGGCCGCCTGCGCGGACCGGCGTACCCGTTTCTGCATCTGCCACCCCTATTCAGTCGTTTGAACTGATACTAAGAGTGACGACCCATGCGTCCAATCGTTTCGGTCTGGACCGAATGGTGGCTGGTCAGTGGTCCTGGGGGCGGTCGGGGTTGGGGCCTGGGTTGTAGGGCGGGGGTGTTGGGAAGGTGTGGGTGGGCGGTTGGTAGGTGTTGGCGGGCGGGCCGGGGAAGGTGTTGGTGGGGCGGTTGCGGCGGTTCTTGCGGACGATGCCGACGGCGAGGAGCGTGACGCCGAGGCCGATGAAGATCAGCAGCGAGAAGACCGTCCCGAGGATCGACAGCACGAACGCCAGGACCGACGACTTCGGTCCGGCGGCGTACGTCGCACTGGTCTCGTCGTCGGTGCAGGAGATGCTGTAGTCACCGGCCGGCACCGGCTCGGCCGAGCGCGCCACCACGTACCAGCTGTTGCCGTTGATCGTGATGGTCTCCGACCCACCCGGCCGCTCGGTCGGTACGTCGTTGCCGTCCGCGTCCTGTACCTTGCACGGCGGCGCCAGCACCGGGACGGACGAGTAGATCGTCAGGCCCTCCTCTTTCAGGTGGACCGTGCCGTTGTCGATCGGCTGCGGCGTGCGGGGCGCGGTCTGGACGATCCGCCAGGCGAAGAACCCGGCCAGCAGCACACCGACGACCAGGCACGCGATCCCCGCGACCTGCAGGATCGGCTTCTTCGGCGGTACGGACATCCCCGGCATGCTCATGACAGCACGCTATCTGTTGTCAGGGCACGCCGAGCAGCCGCAAGCCGGCCGCGGTCGCCGCAGCAGCCACGACCACCAGGACGAACGGCGCCTTCCGCCACGCGAGCACACCACCGACCAGCACTCCAGCCGGCCGCGCGATCCCGGCCGGACCGTGTCCCGCGGTCAGCGCAGCGGTGGCGACCAGCGCCGACAACAGTACGATCGCGGCCGCGGCGAGCAACTGCTGCGCCCGCTCGGGCACCTCGAACCGGCTCCGCAACGCCGGCCCCGCGAACCGCATCGAAAAGGTGCCGACGGCAAGTACTGCGATACCGACGAGCAGCAGCGGCGTGTTCGTCATCGGGCCACCTCCATCGCGGGCTTGTCCGCCCGGTAGAACAGCACGCCGATCAAGGCGAGCAGAACAGGCAGTCCAGCCGGCAGGAAGGGCGTTGCGGCCAGCGCAACCAGTACGCCGACGAGTGCCGCCGTACGGGTCCTGCGATCGCGCAACGCCGGAAGGACCAGCGCCAACAGAACCGCCGGGAACGCAGCATCCAGCCCGAAGACGTCCGTGTCCGTGATGACCGAGCCGGCCAGACCGCCGACCACGACGCCGATGTTCCAGCAGACGAAGATGCCGACCCCGCCCGCCCAGTACGCCGCCGTCCGCTGCTCCAACTCGTCCTGCCCCATCGCGAATGCGACGTTCTCATCGGTCATCACGTGACTGCCGGGCCAGCGCCGCCACCCGCGGCCGATCACGTCGCTGACCGCGAGGCCGAACGCGACGTGCCGGCTGTTCACCAGC
>DASSDE010001150.1:0-2508 GCA_035697365.1 Kribbella sp.
CACCGCCACGGTGGAGATGGCCGTCGCCCGCAGGGCGGGATGCACGACGTCGACCACCACCGCAGACACCGGCCCGACCGCGGCCGTGATCGTCGCGCCGCCGGCCACGATCAGGAAGAACTGCGCAGCGCCGGGACCGACGGCAGCGAACGCCGTCGTGAGCAGGGCGGCGGTCAACACCGCCAGCCCAGCGGGTACCAGCAGCCGCGCCGGCGGACTGCGCACTGCGGCGCGGTCCGCGACGTGGGCGAACCCGATCATGCCGGCGAACCCGGCGAGGATAACCAGCCCGGTGACCGCCGCCGCCCGGTCGACCGGCAGGCCGTACGCGCGGTGCAGCTGGCTGGGCAGCCAGGTGTAAACCGTCGACACGACCACCAACTGGACGGCGCCGCCCACGTACCCGGCCGACCCGGACCGGGCCCGGAACAGCTCCCGCAGCACGCCCCCCGCCGAGCCAGCACCGGCCGGGCCGTCCAGCCGCACCGTCGGATAGTCCCGGACCCGGAGGAACAACAACGCCAGGACCAGCCCCGGCGGCACGAAAACCCATAACGCCGCACGCCACCCCCAACGCGCCGCGTAGGGTGCCCCGTTGATCTCGGACCACGACCATTAGATATGGTCGGATCCGAAAGGTGACGGTGTGCCTCGAAAGTATCGACAGTTCAGCCCCGAGTTCAAGGACGAGGCTGTCCGACTAGTGATCGAGGCTTCGCGGCCGATCGCTCAGGTCGCCCGCGAACTTGGAATCAATGAGGGGACCTTGGGTAACTGGGTCAATCGGTATCGGGTGGAGCACGCGGATGACGAGCCGCCGCTGAATGTGAGCGAGCGGGCCCGACTGCGCGAGGCCGAGCGGGAACTCCGAGAACTGCGCATGGAGAACGAATTCCTGAAAAAAGCCGCAGCGTACTTCGCCCGGGATGCCCGGTAGCCGACAAGTACGAGTTTATCGACTCGTGCCGTGGCGGCGACGCGGAGTACGCCTACCCCGTGAAGAAGATGTGCAAGTGGCTGCAGGTCTCACCGTCCGGGTTCTTCGACTGGAAAAAACGCCCACAATCGGCGAGCGCGCAGCGCCGCGACCGGCTCGCGGGCCTGATCAAAGAGGCGTTCGAGGCGTCCGACGAGACCTATGGCTACCGGCGGATCCACGCCCAGCTCCAGCGGTGGGGCGTGCCCTGCGGCCCCGAGCTCGTCCGGGACATCATGCGGGAGCTGGACCTGCGGCCGTGCCAGCCGCGGCCGTGGCGGGCGAACCTGACCGAGGCCGACGGCCGCGAGCACCGCATCCCGGACCTGCTCGGGCAGGACTTCAATGCGACCCGGCCCGGGGAAAAGATGGTCGGCGATATTACCTACATCCCGACCTGGGAAGGCTGGCTATTCTTGGCGACGGTGATCGACTGCCACACGAAGATGGTCGTCGGATACGCCATGGACGAGAACTACAAGACCCCGCTTATCGAGGCCGCCCTGCGGCACGCGGCCGGCCGGGTCGAGTTTGCGCCGGACGCAATCTTCCACTCCGATCGAGGCAGCAACTACACATCGTCCGAGTTTGCCGGAGCCGTCTCCGAGCTCGCCCTGCGCCACTCCGTGGGAAGGACCGGCATATGCTACGATAACGCCCTGGCCGAGTCGTTCTTCGCGGCCCTAAAGAACGAGCGTGTCCATCGCACCGCCTACCCCACGCGGGAACACGCCCGGCGGGACGTGACTCGCTACATCGAATTCTGGTACAATCGCCACAGGCTCCACTCAAGCCTCGACTATCGGACTCCACACGAGGTACTCATCGAGTGGAACAACCCGCAGAACGCGGCGTAGAAAAGACAACATCAGACGGTCCGAAAAATTCGGGGCAGATCAGTGGCCGGTTTGTGGGTCAGGGCAGGAGTTCTACTACGCCATTGATAGTCAGGTAGGACCCCAGCAATCCGAATGCCGTGATCAGGATTTCGCGTTCGCGACGGGTAACCCAGCCGGTCACACGGCGCAGGAAGTCCTGCAGCTCAACCGGTCGACGGGCGGCGAGAACCAGAGCAGTGGCCGGCAACGCGAACCAAAAGGCGTTGTACACGGCCACCTGGAAGATCTGGTTGACGATGCTCGAGGTGCTGTTCGTGATGGCGTTCAGCGCCGCGATGTAGAAGAGCCCGGGCAGATGGGTGAGCACCCCCGCGACGGCCGCACGTGGCATCGACAGGTCGGCCAGCTGACGGCCGAGCCAGGAGCCCGCGGGAGCGAGGATGTTGTCATTGGCATCCGGTCCCGGCTGCTGCACGTGTCCGCTGAGGAGCCCGGCGGCGTAACCGAGCGAGATCGCGCCGAGGACGATGGCGATTACCGCCCGCACCTCCTCCGGGGCATCGGGCCCGGTCCATCCGCTCAGCAGGATGAGCACGACGACGCCGATCCCGGCGCTGAATGCGAACCCGGCGATGATGTAGGCCAGCAGCAGACGCGCCGGCCATGCTGTCGCGAGCATGGCGAAGACCGCCG
>DASSDE010001151.1:0-6420 GCA_035697365.1 Kribbella sp.
GTCCGCCCAGCCGCCGACGAACGCGCCGACGACGCCGAAGAACGACGACAGCAGCAGCGTGATCGCGCCGACCACGACGCCGATGATCAGCGAACCGCGGGTGGCGTACGCGAGCTGGGCGAAGATGTCCTGACCGCTCTGTGTGGTGCCGAGCAGGAAGCCGTTGCCAGGTCCGGTCAGGCCGATGTCCCGGACCGTCGACGGGTTGCCGACGAGCAACGGACCGAGCACGCCGAAACCGATGATCAGCCCGGCGATGGACAGCCCGACGGCCAGCTTGAGGGTCATCGGGGGCAGCCGGCGCCGGGACGGTGTGGCGACGGCGACCGCGCCTTCGGTGGTGATTGCCATGGTCGTCCCTTCCTAGGACCGCGCCCGCGTACGGGGGTCGATGACGCCGTACAGCAGGTCGACGAGCAGGTTCGCGCCGAGGACGGCCAGCGTGATGATCAGGAAGACGCCCTGCATGAGTGCGTAGTCGTTGTTGCCGACGGCAAGCAGGAGCGCGGAGCCGATTCCCGGGTACGAGAACACCGCCTCGGTGACGATCGACCCGGCGACCACGAACCCGAGCGAGATCGCGAACCCCGACACCGACGGCAGGATCGCGTTCCGGGCGACGTACCGGGACCGGATCCGGCGCGGGGTCAGGCCCTTCGCCTCGGCGGTGACGACGAAGTCCTCGGACAGCGTCGAGACCATCATGTTCCGCATCCCGAGCATCCAGCCGCCGATCGACGAGACCACGATCGTCAGGGCCGGCAGCGCGCCGTGGTACAGCACCGACTGCGCGAACGGCAGGCTCCAGCCGGGCGTCACCGAGTACACGTCGTACCCGCCGCTCAGTGGGAAGACCGGCCAGGTGCTGCCGAGCACGAAGAGCAGCAGTAGCGCGAGCCAGAAGTACGGCACCGACTGCAGCATCGTGGTGAGCGGGATCAGGTTGTCGATCCAGGACCCGCGGCGCCACCCGGCCGCGCGACCGAGCAGGATCCCGACGGCGAAAGAGATCACCGTCGCGATCCCGATCAGGCCGACGGTCCAGGGCAGCGTCTGGCCGATCACCTGCGAGACCGGCGCGGGGAAGTACGCGATCGACGTCCCGAGGTCGCCGGTCAGTAGGTGGTGCAGGTACGTCCAGTACTGGTTCCAGAGCGACGAACTGGTGTCTGTCCCGAGCAGCGCCTGGATGGCAGCCCGGGTGGTCGGCGTGACCGGGCCCTTGGTGGCGAGCTTGGACAGCATCAGGTCGACCGGGTTCCCCGGCATCAGCCGGGGAATCAGGAAGTTCAGCGTCAGCGCTGCCCAGAGGGCGACCAGGTAGAACGCGAGTTTCCGCAGCAGATAGCGCACAGCCGGCCCGGGCTCAGTTGGCGGGCTTGATCGTCTTGAGCACGATGCCGGCGTCCCACGCCTTCCAGGCCGCGGGCAGTACGTACAGGTTGTCCTTGGTCGGCCAGCCGGTGGCGCGGGAGGTGTTGAACTCGGTGAGCATGGAGTTCACGTAGACCGGGACGTACGGCAGTTGGTCCGCGATGATGGTCTGGATCTTCGCGTACTCCGCCTTCTGCGCGGCCGGATCCGTGGTTCCGGCGGCCGCTGTCAGAGCCGCATCGACGGCCGGGTTGGAGAAGCGGGCCTGGTTGCCGGCCGAGGCGCTCTTGCCGACCTGCGCGGTGTTCGTGGTGGCGAGCTTGCTGTTGTACGTGAAGTACGGGTTGGTGGACGCGCCGAGGCCGACCGAGTCCAGCGACAGCTGGAACTTGCCGTTCGTCTGCGCGGCGTTCCACTCGTTCCAGGACACCTGGCTGGGCTTCAGCTCGATGCCGACCGTGGCCAGCTGCTGCTTGAGGGTGTCGTTGATCAGGATGTAGTCGCTCCACCCGGTGACGGTCTGGACGGTCAGCGACAGCCGTTTGCCGTCCTTCGTCCGAATGCCGTCACTGCCCTTGGCCCAGCCGGCCGAGTCGAGGAGCTTGTTCGCCGCGTCGGCGTCGGCACTCTGCGGGAGCTTCGCTGTACCGGCGTCCGCGATCCACTGGTCGTCGCGACCCGGAAGGAGCAGGGTGGGCGACCCGACACCCGCGACGCCGCCGCCGGCCAGCTTGGCGAGCTGTTCGCGGTTCATCGCCAGGGAGATCGCCTTGCGGACGGCCGGATCGGTCTGCGGTCCGGTGCACCCGAGGGCGGAGTTGGAGCAGGTGACGAGCACGGTCGTCATCACCGGCGTGTTCACGTACGTCAGGTTCTTGCCGGACTTCATGATGTTGTCGATGCCCGGCAGGTACGCACTCGCCCAGTCGACCTTGCCCGCGACCAGCGCGGCGCTCGCCGCGTCCGCGGAGGTGACCGGGAGGTAGCGCACCTCCTTGATGGTCGGCTTGCCCGCCTCCCAGTACTGGTCGTTCTTCGTCAGCACGAAGCTCTGCGGCGTGTACGACTTCACCTTGAACGGCCCGGTGCCGACCGGGTTCTTGTTCAGGTTCGTGGTCGGATCCTTGATGTCCTTCCAGATGTGCTCGGGCACGATCGCCTGGTTCGCGAGCACCGCCGGCTCCTGCATCAGGGACTTCGTCTTGAACGTCAGTACGGCCGTGTCGTCCGAGGTCGCCTTCGCGATCGCGGCCAGCCCGGACGGGTTCAGCGCGGGCGTCTTCGCGACCAGGTTGAACGTGAACGCGACGTCCTTCGCGGTGAACGGCTGCCCGTCGTTCCACTTCACGCCCGGGCGGATCTTGATCGTGAGCTCGGTGCCGGCGGCGTTCCAGGAGAAGCCGGACGCGAGCACCGGCGTCGGCTCCGACTGCTTCGCGAAGTTGTACCAGTACAGCGGCTCGTAGATGACCCCGAGCGTCGGCTGCAGCGCCGTACTGCTGAACGGGTTGAAGTTCTCGGTGGTGATGTCGCCGGCCGCGACGGTGATCGAGGCGTCCTTCGTGGTGGCCTGGTTGCCGGCGGCAGCACCGTCGCAGGCGGCGAGCAGCAAGGCGGTGGCGGTCGCGGCAGCAGCGGCGCTCACCAGGCGCCGTACACGCGGATGTTTCGTCGGGTTCCGGAGCATTGATCGATTCCTTTCCAACGCGGTCCTCGAACGCGTCACCCGGCACCCGCCAGGGAAGCTGGCCGTAACTTAGTTCGGCTAACAAAGAAGGCGCAAGAGGTCGGCACGGTAACGATTTCGCCACCGGGAGTGCAGGGAAAGGGTTTGCTGGTGCTCGCTAGGCCGAGATCGCGCGCTCGGAGCGGAGCATCATCAGCGCGGCACCGATCGCGGCCGCGTCGTGCCCGCGCTCGTCCAGCACCACTTCGGTGTTCACGGCCCGGCCGAAGGCGGAGCTCATGATCCGGTCCTGGATGATCGGCAGGTAGATCGTCCCGGCGACCGCGAACGCCGGCCCGGTCAGCACCAGGAGCTGGACGTCGTACATGTTGGTGATCGCCTGCGCGCCGAGCGCGAGCCAGGACGCGGAGTCCCTCAGGATCGCGTCGGCCCGCGAGTCCCCGGTCAGCGCCAGCCGGGCGATCGCGGCGAACGCCGCCACCCCGGTACGTCGCTGGGAGCCGAGGTCCAGGCCCGCGGCGCGCGCCTTGGCCACAACCGTGGCAGGACCGGCAATCGCCTCCAGGCAGCCGGTGCTCCCGCACCAGCACTGCGGGCCGCCGATCTGTACGCAGATGTGGCCGACCTCGCCGGCGTTGCCGTGCGCGCCCTGGTAGACGTGGCCGTTCAGCCGCAGGCCCGACCCGATGCCCTCGCTCATGAACAACCCGGCCATCACCGACACGTCGTGGCTGGTGGTGAGCCGGGTGCCCGCGGCGGCCGCGGTCGCGTCGTTCTCGAGCAGCGCGGGCAGGCCGAGCCGCTCCTCCAGCCGGGTGTGGATCGGGAAGCCGACCCAGTTCGCCATCGACGGCGGGGCCGAGGTGACGCCGAGGTTGCGGATCAGCGGGCCGGGGCAGACGAACCCGAGCCCGAGGATCAGCGACGGGTCGATGCCCGCGCGCTCGATCAGCTCGGTGGTCTCGGTCGCGATCCGCTCGACCACCTGTTCGGGATCGCTCTCGTCGCCCGGCCCGTCCCGGCGCCAGCGCGCCACCACGCCGCCGGCGTAGTCGACGAGCACGTACGTCACGCTGTCCGGACTCAGGTGGACGCCGAGGACGTACCGGGCTGCCGCCCTGATCCGCAGCATCGTGCGAGGCTTGCCACCGGTGGACGAGCCGCGGCCGGCCTCGTCGACCAGACCGTCGTCGATCAGCCGCCGGACGAGCGTGGTGACCGAGGGTGCGGCGAGACCGGTGATCTGGGTGAGTTCCACCCGGCTGACCGTGCCCGCCGAGCGGATGCTGTCCACAATGAGGGCACGGCTGTTCGTCGGAGCCGGGTCGTAACCCGGTGATCGCGACGTGTCGCTGACCTGCTGCATCGGGACATCCGCATTCTGTCGAGTTTGTTTGGTCTGTGAATATAGTGGCTTCGGTGGTCTTGGAGGGGAGTCTATGCAGGACGTGACGTCGCGCGAGCGGATCGCGGGGCTGGTGCTGGCGCGTCCCGGGCGGTTGCTCGGGATGGAGCCGTTCATGGCCGACGTGGTCCAGGGGATCGAAGAGGTCTTCGCCGGCCGTGGGTGCAGTCTGCTGATCGAGTTCGCGGCGGACATTACCGGCGAGATCGAGATCTGGCGGCGCTGGGTGCCGAACGGGCACGTCGACGGCATCGTGCTCGTCGACCTGCGGACCGACGATCCGCGGCTCGACGAGGTGCAGCGGCTGGGCGTACCGGCGGTGCTGCTCGGTGGTCCGGAGCTGAAGGCGCCGATCACGAACGTACTGGTCGACAACGCCGAGGGCGCCCGCGCGGCGATCCGGGCGCTCGCGGACCTCGGGCACAGCGACATCGCCCGGGTCAGCGGCCCGCGGGACATGTTGCACTGCCAGGCCCGCGACGACGCGTTCATGGAGACCTGTGCGGAGCAGCACGTACAGGGCCGGGTGATCGAGGGCGACTACTCCGAGGACTCCGGGCGGGAGGCCACGCAGCAACTACTCACCGGCAGCCGGGTCCCGACGGCCGTTGTCTACGACAACGATCTGATGGCGATCGGCGGTCTGGCGGCGGCGCGCGAGCTGGGCGTCACGATCCCCGATCAGCTGTCGATCATCGCCTGGGACGACACTGCGGTGGCGCGGCTCGCCACGCCACCGCTCAGCGTCGTCACGGTCGACGTCCACGGCCTGGGCACGATCGTCGGCGAGGCGATCCTCACCGTCATCCAGGGCGCCGAGCCCACCATCTACCAGGTCCCCCAACCGACGATCCGCCTCGCCGGCTCGACAGCCCCGCGCCGGGGCTAGGTGAGTCCGACTGCGGTGAGTGGGCTGGGCCAGGACTTGAGGGTGGCGAGCAGGTCGGGGTTCTGGGTTGTGGACAGGGCTTCGGTGTAGGCCTCGGTGATGACGTCGGCGATGCGGACCGGTACGCCGGTGTTCGCGGACCGTACGGCGGCTTCGACCATCGCCAGGCTGATCACGTTCGAGTGCACCTCGGACTGCGGCGTCTTCCCGGTACGGACCGCGTCCACGAACTCGACGAGCGATCCGGCGATCTCCTCGGGCTCGTCCGCGAGGTCCGCGGGTAGTACGTCGCCTGACGCGAGCGCCGCGACCGGGGCGTTGTCGCCGTCCCAGGTCGCCGTACCGCGTGCTGTACTGGCCCGCCAGAACCCGTTCCAGGACGTCTCGAGACCTGGCGCGCACCAACTCCCGGCGAACGTGAAGCGGGTGCCGTCGGCGTACGTGAAGATCGCGGACGCCGCCGCGTTGCCGTCGAACCAGCTCCAGGACGGGTTGTACGAGTCGCAGTACACCGACACCGGCTCCGACCCGATCAGCTTGCGGGACAGGTCGAACTGGTGGATCGCCATGTCGACGAGCAGCGGCTCGGCCATCCGCTCGCGGAACCCGCTGAAGTGCGGAGCCTTGTAGAACTCGCACGAGAGCGTCCCGATCGGACCGAGCTCGGCGAGCTGCCGCCGCCAGGTCTCGATCGCGCGGAAGTACCGGCGGGACTGCGACACCATCAACAACTTCCCGCCGGCCTCCGACGCGGCCGCCATCTGCAGACACTCACGAACTGTCTCCGCCAGCGGCTTCTCGCACAGCACGGGGACGCCGCGCAGCAACGCGTCGACGCTGACCTTCGGATGCGCGACCGGAACGGTGACGTCGACGAGAGCCTCGAAGTCGGCATCGAGTTCGTCGATCGAGGCCGCGACCGGCAGATCCGGGTAGCCGTGCTCGTCGGCTGCGGCTCGGGCCACCTCGACGTCCAGGTCGATCAGGCCGACCAGTACGACGTCAGGGGTGGCCGAGATGTTCCGCAGCCAGGCGCGGCCCATGCCGCCGGCTCCGACCTGTAGC
>DASSDE010001152.1:0-2726 GCA_035697365.1 Kribbella sp.
GACATCTCGTGGTGCGGGAAGATCAGGTCCGACCCGCCGCCCTGGACGTCGAAGGTCATCCCGAGGTACTTCAGCGCGATCGCCGAACACTCCACGTGCCAGCCCGGCCGGCCGCGCCCGAGCGCCGAGTCCCAGGCCGGCTCCCCCGGCCGCTCGTGCCGCCACAGCAGACTGTCCAGCGGGTCCTGCTTGCCGGCGCGGTCCGGGTCGCCGCCACGCTCCGCGAACAACTCTCGCATGGTCTCGCGGTCGTAGTTCGAGACGCCGCCGAACGCGGGATCGGTCTTCACCGCGAAGTACAGGTCGCGGTCGACCGAGTACACGGCGCCGGCCCGCTTCAGGTCGTCGACCGCGCCGACCACCAGGTCGATCGACTCGACCACGCCGATGTAGTGCTGCGGCGGGATCACCCGCAGCGCGGTCATGTCGTCGCGGAACAGCTGGATCTCCTGCGCCGCCAGGTCGGTCCACTCGACACCGGTCGCGGTCGCGCGCTCCAGGAGCGGGTCGTCGACGTCGGTGATGTTCTGCGTGTACGAGACGTCGTAGCCGGCGTCGCGCCACAGCCGGTTGATCAGGTCGAACGTCACGTACGTCGCCGCATGGCCCATGTGCGTCGCGTCGTACGGTGTGATGCCGCACACGTACATCCGGGCGGGTCCGTCGGTACCGGGCGGCACCTCGACCAGGCCGCGGGACGCGGTGTCGTAGAGGCGTAGCCGCCGGGCGGGCCCGGGCACCGCCGGGATGTCTGGTTGAGTCCACGCCTGCATGTGTCGGAGCTTATGCCAGTCCGATTTTCAATGACGCGACACGGTTCCAATCCGTGGTCCGTGGCGGACCCTGCACCCCGGTGCCGGATAGCCTCGCGGGCGATGAATGCTGACTTCAGTCCCGAGTTCCAGGCGTACGGCGGCTGGATCGCCGCTGCCGCGATCCAGCAGCAGGACCTGTTCAACGAGGTGGTCGGGCCGGACTCCTTGCAGGCCGATCTGAACGCACGGACGCTGAGCAGCGACCGCGGCGTCCTGGGCGACATCTCGCTGCTCGGGAGCTTCTCGGAGCTCGACGGGACCTGGCTGTGGGGCTGGGGCAACCCGGGCTTCGGGCCGGACGCTGCCGCGGTCGCGCCGACGCTGGTGATCCGCGAGTTCGGTGAGCGGCACGGCATCAGCGAGTTCACCACCGAGAGCCCGGACCTGAGCGGGTTCGAGCAGCCGGCGCAGGCCGCGATCATGCTCGCGATCACCGCCGGCACCGTGCTCGGTGGTCGCGGCGTCTGGTCGACCGCGATCAACGAGGGTCGTGGCCACGTCTACCTGCACGTCGGCGACGACCAGCTCCCGCAGGCCGGCTTCGACGCGATCGCCACTCCGCGGCTGCTGATGACCGCGGTCAGCGTGTTCCCGTCCGACCACCGCCAGGTAGTCCGCGGCTACTTCCAGCACTTCGGCCTGCAGTCCGACGAGGCAGCGACGGCCATCAACGGCACGGCCCCGGACGGAACCACCGTCGCCGTCGACTTCGACGAGCACGCGCGGATCGCGAACGTCGCCGTACAGCCCAGGGGCTAGTCAGGCACTCAGAAGGCCGGCCACGGGATCGCGGGCCATTCGTCGCTCGGGTACGGGAAGGCGCCGGTCTTGAGCAGGGTGGCGCAGCGTTCGCGGGTGGCGGCCAGCTCGACGGTGGTGATCAACTCGCAGAGTTGCCGGCCGAGCGCACCGCCAAGCTCGTCCGCGAGCCGCCGTACGTCCTCGAGCAGGTCGGCCGGCACCGGGTCACCGGCCCAGCCCCACAGCACCGTACGGAGCTTGTCGTCGGCGTTGAACGTGACGCCGTGATCCACGCCGTACACCCGGCCGTCGCCCGGGTTCAGCACGTGGCCGCCCTTGCGGTCGGCATTGTTGACCACGGCATCGAACACCGCCATCCGGCGCAATGCGTCGTTGTCCGCGTGCACCAGCGTGACCGGGTTGTGCCGGCCGTCGAGGGCCTCGAGGACGCCGACCCAGCCGTCCGGCACCCGGCCCTGCGGGACGATGTCGACGAGCTCGGTCTCCCCCGGCCCGAGCTCGGCCTCGTCGATCCACAGCTGGACCATGCCGACACCGAGCGGCCCGTCGCGCAGCAAGGTCGGTGGGACGACGTGCCACCCGAGGGCCTCGGAGACGACGTACGCCGCGAACTCGCGCTGCGCCAGTGTTCCGTCCGGGAAGTCCCACAGCGGGCGCTCGCCCTCGACCGGCTTGTAGACCACGGTCGCGGTCGCGCCGGAAAGGGTGACCGAACCCTGGTAGGTGCCGTTCGACGCGGCGACCAGGCGGCCGTGCAGGGACAGCTCCCCGAGGGCAAGCAGCTCCGGGTCGATGGTCATTGCGGCGTCACTCCGGCAGGTGCCGGCGGTAGCCGTTGGCCCGCGGGCAGATGTGACCGTCCGCATCGATCGGCCGACCGCAGAAGGGGCAGCTCGGCCGCCCGGAGGCGACCAGCGCGACCGCGCGCCGCGCGAACGCCCGGGCCTGCAGCTCGGTGATCCGGACGACGAACACCTCGGCGTCGTCGGACTCCATCGCGGCCGTGACCGGGTCCTCTTCCTCCTCGAGCTCCGCCTGCTCGCCGGTGACCACCGCGAACACCTCGATCACCACGCGCTCGGCGTCGGCCTCCCAGGCCAGCGTCATGGTGCCGGCCCGGAACTCCTCCTCGATCGGCTGCTCCAGCGG
>DASSDE010001153.1:0-4004 GCA_035697365.1 Kribbella sp.
GATCTCGCTGTACAGCTCGATCAGCACCTGAGTAGCAAGATCGTGCTCGAAGTCAGCAGGCTCCGTCATGGTGGATCTCCTCGTAGGCGCTCCAAGATTAGCGGCACAGCAGCAAGCAACAGCAAGATCCTGCACTCCTAGTGAATCGAGGGATCCGTGCCCTTCCGCCCGGTCGCCGAGCTCGACCACGACCCGAACACGCTGGTCTTCGAGCACGGCTGGCAGTCCTGGAGCCCGAGTGGCTGGTACCGGCTCGACGCGCGGCCGCCGCGGCCGACCGCGCCCAACCATCACGTGATGGCATACCGCCCGGGCGTCGATGCCGGCCGGTTCCAGGGCGAGGGACTGCTCGCGGTCGCGACCGCCGGCGAGGTCACCGTCATCGCGGCAGTCACCCCCGACGCGATCCCGTCGATCCGTGCCGAGGTGCACGGCGCCAAGCTGGTGGTCACGGCCGACGGCGACGTCGAGGTGAAGACCAGTACGCAGACCAACCCCAATCAGGCGCTCGCGGATTGGGCCGACACGTTCGCAGCAGCTGCCGGTGCACCAGCGGTGCGCGTCTTCGGGCCGTCGTGGTGCAGCTGGTACGCGTACTGGGGCAAGGTCACCGAGCGCGACGTGATGACCGACGTACGGCAGTTCGACGAGCACGACCTGAGCGTCGACCTCGTGCTGCTCGACGAGGGATACCAGACGGCAATCGGCGACTGGTTGACCCCGCGCGACGACTTCGGCTCGACGGTCCGGCTGGCCGCCGACATCCGCTCCAGCGGCCGTCGCGCAGGGATCTGGGTCGCGCCGTTCCTGGTCGCTGCCGGCAGCGAGACCGCTCGCAAGCACCCGGAGTGGCTCGTTCCTGGAATCAGCGCCGGCACCAATTGGGGCGAGGAGCAACTGGTCCTCGACGTCACGCACCCAGGCGCCGCCCGACACGTCCAGGACGTGTTCACCGAACTCTGCCGTCAGGGGTACGACCATTTCAAACTCGACTTCGTGTACGCCGGCGCGATCGACGGGCCGCGCCACGAGCAGGTCGACGGCGTCACGGCGTACCGCCAAGGCATGCGGCTGCTGCGCGAAGCGGTCGGGCCGAACCGGATCCTGCACGGCTGCGGCGCCCCGATCCTGCCGAGCCTCGGGCTCGTCGACTGCATGCGCATCTCCCCCGACACCGATCCGTTGGTCGACCCACCGTCCGGCGACATCAGCCAGCCAGGACAGCGCGGCGCCCGCTCCACGTCGATCGCGCGCGAGTTCCTGCACGGACGCTGGTGGGCGAACGACTCCGACTGCCTGATCGTGCGTCCCGACGTCCAGCAGCGTGAGCTGTGGGCGCAGCACATAGCGGACGGTCCCGGGCTGCGGATGTCCAGCGACCCGATCGGCACCCTCGACCGGTGGGCGATCGACCGTACCCGCGAACTGCTCGTCCCGAGTTCGCCGCGGCCGCATCCGCTCAAGGATCCCGATGCTTAGGCCGGCGCCCCGACGCGCCCGGCGCGTCGGCGCCCACAAGCAGACGGCCGCCGCCTACGCCCTGCTCGCGCCGAGCCTCGTCGGCGTCCTCGGGTTCCTGCTCGCGCCGGTCCTGATCGTCGCGGTGCTCAGCCTCTTCGACTGGAAGTTGCTCTCGACCCCGGAGTTCATTGGCCTCGCCAACTACCGCAAGCTGTTCGCGGACTCCGACGTCTGGCACTCGCTGCTCGTCACCCTGTACTACGTGGTGATCTGCGTGCCCGGTACGACGATCCTCTCGCTTCTGCTCGCCCTGCTCGTCGACCGCAAGCTGCGCGGGATGAAGTACTTCCGGGCGCTGCTGGTGATCCCGTGGATGGCGACGCCGGTCGCGCTCGGTCTGGTCTGGAGCTGGATCTTCGACCCGGGCCGCGGCGCACTGAACCAGTTCCTCGGGCTGTTCGGGATCGACGGACCAGCCTGGTTGTCGTCTCCAGTACTGGCGATGCCGAGTGTCGCCGCGGTGCACATCTGGCAGTTCGCCGGGTACAACATGCTGTTCTTCCTGGCCGGCCTGCAGAACATCCCGCCCTCGCTGCGCGAGGCCTCCTCGCTGGACGGTGCGTCGCCGGTCGCGCACTTCTTCACGATCACGTTCCCACTGCTACGACCGACCATGCTGTTCGTCCTGATCACCAACGTGATCGGTTCGTTCCAGGCGTTCGACACGATCTTCGTGATGACCGAGGGCGGTCCCGGTGACAGTACCGAGGTGACGACGTACCTGATCTACGACGAGGCGTTCCACAAGTTCGACTTCGGGTACGCATCGACGATCTCGGTCCTGCTGTTCGCGGTCGTGCTGATCGCGACGATCTCCCAGTTC
This sequence comes from Kribbella sp., assembly GCA_035697365.1. Classification (GTDB taxonomy): domain Bacteria; phylum Actinomycetota; class Actinomycetes; order Propionibacteriales; family Kribbellaceae; genus Kribbella. The sequence goes on from DASSDE010001153.1 coordinate 2,345, forward strand.
GTGTACTTCGAGCGCCGTACGACCTACGAGGTGTCCGGATGAGACTGCGCAGCTTCGTGTACGCCGTCCTGGTGGCCGGCTGCCTCCTGGCGATCTTCCCGTACTTCCTGACCCTGCTCACCGCGTTCAAGGGCCCGGGGCAACTGTCCGAGACGATGCCCTGGGAGCCGGGGCTGCCGCCCAGTACGGCCGCGTTCCACCGGTTGTTCGCGTCCGGGTTCGGCGGCTACCTGGTGAACACCGCGCTCGTCACGGCCGGCATCACGCTCGGGCAGGTGGTGTTCGCGATCCTCGCGGCGTACGCGTTCGCGCGGCTGACGTTCCCAGGCCGGGACGCGTTGTTCTGGGTGTATTTGTCGACTTTGATGGTGCCGCCGGTGGTCACGATGATCCCGCTGTACCTGATGATGCAGAAGCTCGGCCTGGTCGACACCTGGGCCGGCCTGATGCTGCCGACGATGCTGGGGACGCCGTACGCGATCTTCCTGCTCCGGCAGTTCTTCCGCGGCATCCCCGCGGATCTGGAGGACGCGGCCCGGATCGACGGCGCCGGCCGGGTCCGCACGCTGGTGTCGATCGTGCTGCCGTTGTCGAAACCGATCCTGGTCACCGTCACCACACTTGCCGTGGTGGCGAACTGGAACAGCTTCCTCTGGCCGTTGATCATCACCAACAGCGAGGACAAGCGGCTGCTCTCGGTCGGGATCGCCTTGTTCAAGGGGGAGATCGGCGTCGACTACAACGCCGTGATGGCCGGCAGCCTGATCGCGCTGGCGCCGCTGCTCGTGCTGTTCATCGTCTTCCAGCGCTTCATCGTCCGCTCGGTCGCAGTTACCGGGCTCAAGTAGTACGGAGGCACTCATGTCTTTGTCCAGAAGGACGTTCCTGATCGGCGCCGGAAGTGTGCTCGCGCTCGCGGGCTGCGGCTCGTCGGACGACAAGGCGAGCGGCGGCGGCAAGGTCGAGCTCGTCTACCGCCTGTGGGACGAGCAGCAGGAGGTCGGCTACAAGGCGGTGTTCGCCGAGTTCACCAAGGAGAACCCGGACATCACCGTCCGGATGGAGGTGTTGCCCTGGGACCAGTACTGGACCAAGCTCACCACCGAACTGGCGAGCGGCAAGGCACCCGACGTGTTCTGGCTGACCGTCGACTACTTCCCGGACTTCGCGAGCAAGGGCGTGCTCGCACCGCTCGACGACCTGATCTCGAAGGCCGGGCTGAAGCTCGAGGCGTACCACCCGAACGTCGTGCAGTCGTACAAGTTCGAGGACAAGCAGCTCGGGATGCCGAAGGACCTGGGGATCGTCGGGCTGCTCTACAACAAGACGCTGGTCGCGAAGGCCGGCATCACGATGCCGAAGGAGCTGACCTGGGCGCCGGACGGGTCCGGCAGCTTCCTCGAGACCGCCCGCAAGCTGACGGTTGGCGACAAACAATGGGGCTTCTGCTCCTGGAACCACAGCCAGACCCAGTGGCTGAACTGGATCGCGTCGAACGGCGGCCACGCGATGGACAAGCCGTACGGCACCTTCGACTTCGCCGGTGACAAGTCCGTCGAGGCGCTGCAGTTCGCCCGCGACCTGGTCTTCAAGTGGAAGGTGTCGCCGGACGGGACCCGGACCAACCCGCCGACCGGTCAGGCGACCGAGATGTTCTACC
>DASSDE010001154.1:0-19782 GCA_035697365.1 Kribbella sp.
CCTGGGTGACGCTGTACCACTGGGACCTGCCGCAGGAGCTCGAGGACGCCGGCGGCTGGCCGGTACGCGATACGGCGTACCGCTTCGCCGAGTACTCGATGCTCGTGTTCGATGCCTTGAAGGATCGCGTCGACACCTGGAACACGCTGAACGAGCCGTGGTGCTCGGCGATGCTCGGCTACGCGTACGGTGCGCATGCTCCGGGGCGGCGCGAGTACCCCGCAGCGCTGGCCGCCGTACATCACCTGTTGCTCGGCCACGGACTCGCCACACAGGCGATGCGGGAGGCGTCACCGCGCAAGCTGGACATCGGCATCACGCTGAACGTCGCCACGGCGTACCCGGCGTCCGACGCAGCACCGGATGTCGACGCCGCCCGTCGCGCCGACGGGATGGGCCGGCGCATCTACCTCGACCCGCTTGTGCACGGGCACTACCCGGCCGACATGGTGGCGGAACTGGCGCGTGCGGGTGTCGAGCTCCCGATCGAGGCCGGCGACCTGGAGAGCATCTCCGCGCCGATCGACGTGCTCGGGGTGAACTACTACTTCAGCCAGAAGTTCACCGGGTACGCCGAGGACGGCAGCACTCTCGATGCCGACGGTCTCCCGGTGAGTCGCGACGTACCGCTCGGCAAGCCGCGTACCGCGATGGACTGGGAGATCGTCCCCGAGGGCTTCACCGAGCTGCTGCTCAGCATCGCGCGCGACTACCCCGGCCTCCCGATGGTCATCACCGAGAACGGCTCCGCCTTCGAGGACGTCCCCGACGCCGACGGCTTCGTCGACGACACCGACCGCACGGCCTACTTCACCTCCCACCTGGCCGCGGTCGCCGACGCCATCGCCCAAGGCGCCGACATCCGCGGCTACCTGGCCTGGTCCCTGCTCGACAACTTCGAATGGGCCTACGGCTACGTCAAACGCTTCGGCATCACCCGAGTCGACTACGACACCCAGCAACGCACCCCCAAGGCCAGCGCCCTCTACCTGAAGGAGCTCGCCGCCCAGCACCGCGGGAGGTAACACCCACCCGCTACTTGTCGAGAGCCGGGTCGGCGACGAGGGTGAGGATCTGTGCCTTGGTGACGGCGTCCTTGGGGCGTTCGGTTCCTGGGTAGAGGATCCGAACCGCAGCCAGGTCGCCGTCCGGCTGGACATAGGTCGCGCCCATCACGTACCTCGGTCCGCCTTGGTACGTCCGCGCCCCCTCGGCGTACTCGCCCTTGCCGCCGTTCGGAAGTGTGACCGGGCTGCAGACCGGCACCGACAGCTGGTCCTGGCACTCGCTCGCGATGGCGGCAGCGTCGAGCGAGATCTCGACCGTGGCCGAACTCGAGCCCTTGGTCCACTTCTCGGCGACCGACAGCTCACCTGGATGGTCGTCCACCCGATCGCGCCGCAGGTTGCCACCCAACTCGCGCGCTGCAGCCGTCTCCAGCACCTCGGGCGCCGGGGCGAAGTCCTTCAGTTGGTCTTCCTGCGCCTGCTGCGCGGCCGTCAACGGCGGCAGGTTGAGATCCGGGTCGCTGACGAATGCGGTCAGCTGTGTGTCGGTGATCCCGGTCGACGACAACGCGACGTCGGTGTTGTTGCCGAACAGCGGGTCGAGCGCGAGATAGGCGAACTCACCGTCGGGCTGGACGTAGCTGAGCTCGACCACGTTGCCTCGGTGACCGATCATCGCCGGGCGTCCGTTCGGCAGAGTCATCGAGTGACACGTCAGCTGCGGCTGGGAGTAGCTGCCGCACATGTTCATGGCCTGCTTCTCCGAGCGGGACAGCTGGACGAGCAGCATGCCCTCACCACGCTCGCCGGCAATCTTCCAGCCCACCTTGTGGGACGTCCCGCGGCTGCCGACGTTCGCATCGATCTGGAACGGTCCGGTGCTCAGGTCGAGATGGTTCTTCGCCGGATCGAAGTGCTTCACCAGCAGGCCTGTCATCAGCGTGTCGAAGGCCTGGATCTTCGACACGGCGGCCGCGTCGGCGGCCTCCGCCTCGCTCATCGCGTGCTCCTGGGTCGCGGTCGGAGCCTGGTCGTCGGCAGCATCGCGCAGCGAGCCGTTCAGCCCGACTGCCGCAGCGGCGACGGCCGCGACCGCCACAGTCGCCGACGCGCCGCTCAGCAGCCGGCGCCGGACGAGGCGGCGACGGCCCGCAGCCAGGTCATCGGCGAGCGCGCGAGGCAGCAGCGTGTCCTGTGCCTCGGCAGCGGTGGTGAGTCTGTCCTGCAGGGTCTTCTCGTCGATCATCGGTGTCCTCCTACGGCCCGAAACTGGGCAGTCAGCAAGTTGTTGAGGCGGGAAAGCGCGCGGGCGCTCTGGCTCTTCACGGTGCCGGTGCTGCAGTTCAGGTCCGCGGCCGTTTCGTCGACGGAGAGGCCGACGAAGAACCGCAGTACCACCACCTGTCGCTGGCCGTGCGGCAGCGTGCCCAGCGCCTCCAGCAGGGCGCGCCGGTCCTCGAACGCGAACCCGGCGTCGGTCGCCGGATCCAGCCCGTCGAGACCGCTGTCCTCCCGCCGCCAGGGCCGACGGCTCTCGTCGATCCCGGAGTTCACCAGGATCCGTCGCGCGTAGGCGTCGACCTCGCCGCTACGCCGGACCCGCGGCCAGGCGACGTACAGCTTCATCAACGCCGTCTGCACCAGGTCTTCGGCCCGGTGGACGTCGCCACACAGCAGGTACGCGACGCGACGCAGGTGGGTACGCCGCTGCTCGACGTACGCGCTGAACTCCTCGTCCCGCGATGTTCGTGCCATCCGTTGTCCCCTCACTCAATCCGTCACCGATGAATACGGAGCCCCCCGGAAATCGGTTGTCAGGGTCGGTCAAGTGGTACCCGGATGCCCGGTATTGCCGCAAACTCGTGGGATGAGTCTTCCCGTCATCCCTGCACCCGCCACGGCCGCCGCTTCCGATGACGCCGCCTACACGCTGAGTAGTGCGTCGGGTGTCGTCGCGCATTCACCGGAACTGGCGGGTCTTGCCGCGCGGTTTGCTGAGGACGTTCGCCTGGATACCGGCCTCGCTTTGAGCACCGGCGCAGACATTGCTGTCGAGCTCGCCGGCGATGGTCTTGATGACGTACTGCCGGCTGCAGGGCTTCGTGCGGACGGGTTGGACGGTTTGGATGCCGATGAGCGTCACGGCATCGAGGTGACGGCCGAGGGCATTCGGGTCTGGGGACGTACGCCGGAAGGCGTGCACCGTGGCCTCACCTCGCTCCGTCAGCTGATCGCTGCGCATCTTCAGGACGGTACGGCGGTCGTCCCGGTCGTACGGGTGGTTGACGGACCGCGGTTCGCGTGGCGTGGGTTGTCACTCGATGTCGTACGGACGTTCCACGGTCCGGACGAAGTACGCCGCATCATCGAGATGCTCTCGTTGTACAAGCTGAACGTCCTCCACCTGCATCTCACCGACGACCAGGGCTGGCGGGTCGAAGTACCGTCGCGGCCCGCGCTGATCGAGGTGGGTGCGACCGGTGCGATCGGTGATCGTCCCGGCGGGTACTACAGCCAGGCGGAGCTGGCCGATCTCGTCGCGTACGCGGCCGACCGGTACGTCACTGTCGTACCGGAGATCGACCTCCCCGGGCACACGGCGGCGGTGTTCAAGGCGTACCCGGAACTGGGGCCGGCCGAGCCGCAGACGATGGACACTGGCGACGGGAACAAGCTCCACCTCGGCACGCTCGATCCGGGTCGGGACGAGACGTGGGTGTTCGTCGAGGACGTGCTGGATGCGGTGATTCCGCAGTTCCCCCGCAGTGCCTACGTGCACATCGGCGGGGACGAGACGTGGAACATGGCGGACGAGGATCACGCCGCGTTCGTCGAGCAGGCGTCGGCGCTCGTACGGGCTCGGGGCAAGCGGGTCGTGGGGTGGCAGGAGATCGCGCGGGCGAAGCTCGACGCGGCGGACGTGGTGCAGTACTGGCTGGACCTCGATGTCGACAACCTGCCCGAGAACCCGGATGCCCCGACGCCGCCCGCGGAACTGATGCCGGTGCTCCTCGAGGCGCTGCGCAAGGCGAAGTACGACGCCCCGAAGGCGCTCGAGCAGGGCGCGAAGCTGATCGTCTCCCCGGTCACCTGGCTGTACTTCGACCGCCCGCACGCCGACACCTCCTCCGACCCGGAGCAGGAGAAGGCCCGCGACCGCCTCGGCCTGAAGTTCTACGGCGCGGCGTCCCTCGAGCACGGCGTCTCGTGGGATCCGCTCGATGCCCTCCCCGGCATCGCCGCCGACCAACTCGCCGGCATCGAAGCCGCCATCTGGTGCGAAACCATCACCAACTCCGAGGACCTGGAACTCCTGCTCCTCCCCCGCCTCCCCGGCCTCGCCGAGAAGGGTTGGGCCCCGCCAGGCACCGACTGGACCGACTACGCAAGCCGCCTCGGCGCGCAGTCCGCGACCTGGCGGCGCCGCGGCTGGACCTGGCACCGCTCCACCGAGGTCAACTGGACCTAGATCGCGGACCTCCACCACTCACCACCCCCGCCAACCACCCCGCGGCGCCGCCCCGAGCCTGACTCAGCCGATCCACCGGACCTTGGTGAGTGCCCCACGTCCGGGGCGCCAGGTCATCACAATTGGGCGCCTGGGCCCGGGCGCCGTGGGGCGGCGTTGGAGGGCGGCGATTGTGATGGCCTGGCGGTCCGCGCTCGGCTGCGGAGGTGGGTGGACCGTGGTCGGTCCACCCACCGTTTGTCAGCAGGTTGCGGTGGGGGCGGCCCAGTCGGCTCGGTCGTTGTAGCCGCCGTCGCCCGCGTCACCGACGACCAGATCGAGGACCCGGACACCGGTCAGGTCCACGTCGAACTGCTTCGGGGTGAAGCGGTCGACGGTGCCGCTGTCGTACAGGACCTTGCCGTCGCCGACGACCTGGAACGTGGACGTCCCGCCGTCCGGCCCGACCGTGCTCACCACGTCGTCGATGCCGACGGTACCGGTCAGCCGCGAGCAGGCCTTCCCCAGGTAGTACTGCACCTGCGAAGGCGAGGCGACACCGATCCCGGTCGGGTACGTCGTGCCGGTCAGCTTGATCGGGTTGCCGCCGCCGACGCTCTCGTCGATCGTCGGCGTCATCCAGCCGCTCGTCGCGGTGATCCAGTCGTGGTGCGACAGCGGAACAGTCCCGCTCGGCGGCGCCGGGGCCACGACCACCGGCGACAGTACGGTCGTCTGCCGCTGCACACCGTTCAGAATCGTCCGGTACGTTGTGGTCGCGGTGAGGCTCGCAGTACCGGGCGGAGCTCCAGCCGGCAGCTTCACCGTGAACGCGTACGTGGCCTGCTTGCCGCCTTCGATCAAGATCGGCGCCTTCGACAACGACTTCACCGTCCACCCGGCGCCACCGGCAACCGTCACGGCCGGGTTGAAGATCGGCTGCAGGCCATCGTTGCGTACGGCAACCTGAACGGTCAGCTCATCGCCCCCGGCAACGACCGGCGCGGCGCCGGCCGGCTGCGCGTCGGCGCCGACCTTCGTCACCTGCGGGATCCCCGCGGTCACATGCGGAGCGCCCGGCACACCACGCGCAGCCTGCACCCGGAACAGCGCCGTACCATGCGCCGGTACCGCCGCACTGATCACGCCACCGCTCTCAGTGACCTTGTTGGTCCACGCGTTCTTCAGCGTGAACCGGTCACCTTGCAGACCCACCGCCGCAGCAGTCGTCGTCACCGTCTGCGCACTGTCGCCACGGTTGAGCAGTACGACCGCCCGGCTGCCATCGGCGAGCCGCTTCACCCAGGTCTCCGTCGTACCGGCTGCGCCGACCCGCACCGCTTGGACGGCGGCCTTGTCCTGATCGATGGCGATGACATCAGGATCGGTCAGCATCCCGATCGTCGTCGCGGACAGCTTCCGGACGTCGCTTCCGACCACCAGCGGCGCAGCGGCGACCGCCCACAGCGTCAGCTGCGTACGGAACTCCTCGTCCGACATCCCGAGCTCCGGTGCCAGGTAGTCCGGGTCGCTGAACGCACCGGGCCTCACGACCTCCGGGTGCCGCGCGTTCGCGTCGTAGTTGCGCAGGACGTCCTTGAACTTGATGTCACCCTGGAAGCCGACGTCGGTGTACGTCCGCCAGGACTGCGCGATTCCCGGTGCGTACGACCAGGAGTTGATCGACTGCTGCGACTCCGGGTAGTTGCCCCAGTCCGGCGAGGTCACCGGGTTGCAGAGGTTGAAGATCATCGGCCGGTGGCTGGCGTTGTTCCGCAGCGCCTGGGCGAACTCGGTGTAGACCGTCTTCGGGTCGAGGTCGGCCGCGATCCCGCACAGGTAGTCGACCTTGACCGCGTCGAAACCCCAGGCGGCGAAGGTGTCCGCATCATGCTGGTAGTGGCCGCCGCTGCCGAGACCGCACTTCCCCGGGATGTACGGGCCGGCGTCGGTGTAGATGCCGGCCTTCAGCCCCTTGCTGTGGATGTAGTCGACGAGCGGCTTCAGGCCGTTCGGGAACTTGGCCGGGTTCGGGACCAGGTCGCCGGCGTCGCTGCGGGACTGGTCGGCCTGCCAGCCGCCGTCCAGCCAGACAATGTCGTACCCGGCCTTCGCGAGGCCGCGGCTGACCAGCGAGTCCGCGACCGACTTGATCGTGTCCTCGGTGAAATCACCACCGAGTCCGTAATAGGTGTTCCATCCCATGTACGGGGTCGGGCTGAGCACCGGAGCTGTGGCCTGAGCCGCCACGGCTCCGGTACTGGTGGACGCGAGCACACCGGCCGCCATCGCCAACGTGATCACCCCACCGAGCAGTCGCCCAACAGGTCTTCTCATGTCTAGCCTTCCTTTGCTGCCGTTTGAGCGGAACGGTCAGTCGACAAGCTCGACGACCAGGCAGTACGAGTCGGCGGTCCCGTCGAACAGGATCCCGACCTGCAGCAGGTAGCTGCCCGGGTAGGTCTCGTCGCCCACCCGGTAGTTGCTCGCCGGGTCCAGCCCGGCCAGCGGTACCCGCCGCGTCCGGCCCGGCAGGGTGCCGCGCACGTTGCCGTCACCGGTCTCCCACAGGAAAACCACGGACCTCCGCGCGCCGACGTACTGCACGCCGGCAGTCAGCCCGTAGACGTTGCTGTCAGCAATCAGCTCCCGGAATCCCTTGTACTGTGCAATGTTCCGGGACGCTGTCTTCAGCTGATCGTCGGTCCAGCGCGACAGATCCGCGCCGATCCCGAGCACCCCCGCCATTGCAACGTGGAACCGGAAGTCCAGCGAACGCTCGCGGCCATCGTGCGTGCCCTCGGCATCGGTGACCCACGAACTCATCAGGTGCGGCGCGAACCCGCTCCGGAACCCTTCCTGAATCCTGAGCCGATCCAACGGAGCCGTGTTGTCACTGGGCCACAACGTGTCCACGCGAGCAGCCATCCCGAGATCCACCCTTGCGCCACCACCGGCGCACCCCTCGACAAAGACATCAGGGTGCTGAGCTCGCAGGCGATCGAGAATGGAGTAGAGATTCGCCACCACCAGCCCGTCCAGATCCCGGCGCTGATCGCCGGCATCCAGCCGCGGCCGGTTGGCGTCCCACTTCAAGTATTTGATCTCGTACGTCGACAACAGCCGGTCGAGCGTGTTCCAGATGAAGTCCGCGACGTCGTCCCGGCTCAGATCGAGCAGCAACTGGTTCCGGATCAGGATCGGCTCCCGATCCGCCGTACGCAGAATCCACTCCGGATGGTCCTGGAAGAGCTGCGACTTCGGGCTGACCGACTCCGGCTCGATCCACAACCCGAAGTCGAGCCCCAGCCCCCGCAATTGCGAGATGAAGCCGTCGAGCCCGTCCGGGAATTTGGCCGGATCGACCTCCCAGTCCCCCAACCCACCGGTGTCGTCCGACCTCCCGACGAACCACCCGTCGTCCACCACGAACGTCTCAACCCCGATGCTCGCCGCCCGCCGCGCCAGCTCGAGCTGATGCTCCGCCCGAATGTCGAACTCGGTCGCGAACCAGGAGTTGTAGAGCACCTTCGGCGTACGTCGACGTGAAGCGGCCCGCTCGTAGTCGTGGAACACGCGCGCAAGCCCGTCCGTCCCCTCAGCACTACAGGCCCCAACAGCCTTCGGCGACTCCCACGTCTCACCGGCCGCGAGCCGCAGCCCGAGACTCGACGAGGACCGGCCCGCCTGGATCCGCAACAACCCGGTCGTATCAACCTCGGCCGACATCTCCCAAGACCCCGACCAGGCCAGCTGTACGCCGTACGCAACGTCCCCGTCCGTCGCAAGGAACGGTGAATACGTATGCCCGGTGATCCCCTGCGCGCTCCCGATCGTGAACCGCCCCCGCGGCAATGTCACCGAGGCCTGCTGGAACTCGCTGTTCCACTCACCCCACAAGTACCTGACGGTGTTCCCAACAGGAACCACGAACCCGGCCGAGTCGTGCCGATGCAGTGTCAGGTCGTCGGCACCGTCGTTCTGCACGGTGACCCACCGCTCCAGCACATCTCCCACCATGCGGTAGTGCAGGACGACCCGGATGGTGTCGAAGAACTCGAGCTGGAGGTGCTCGTCATCACGAGCGTCCACGAAGACCGGACGGAACTCGTCCGTACCGTCAGGACCGGAAACCACGAGATCCACCGGCGCCGTGTACCGGACCCCACGGACGGCGTACTCGAGCGGCTCCACGTCCGGCCGTGGGACGAAGTGTTCCGTGCCGACGATCTCAACGGGTGCGAGACCATCGTGCGGGCCCCAGGCAACCAACTGTGCCCACTGCCCATGGTCCGGTACGCCGACCACGTACGACGTCGTCGTACCGCGGAGAGTCCACGTCTTCACTTGACGGCTCCGATCGCCAATCCGCCCACGAAGTGCTTCTGGAACCGCAGGAACACCGCCACCGTTGGCACCGCTGCGATCACGGTGCCGGCAGCAATCACGTTCCACGACGAGACGAACAGCCCCTGCAGTCCGAGCAAGGCCGGCGTGACCGGCATCTTCTCGCCGGAGCGAATGACCGTGATCGACCACAGCAGATCGTTGAAGATCCAGGTGAACGACAGCGCTCCGAGCGCCGCCAGCGCCGGACGGGTCAGCGGCAGGATCACCGCCGAGTAGATCTTCCCCGGACCGGCCCCGTCGATCGTCGCCGCCTCCTGGATCTCGCGCGGCAGATCGCGCATGAACCCGTGCAGGACGAACGTGTAGAACCCGAGCCCGAAGCCGACATGCACGGCGATCAGCGCGATCAGCGTGTCGTAGTACCCGATCAGCTCCACGAAGCGGGATATCGGGATCAGCAGGATCTGCGGTGGCAGCAGGTTCCCCATCAACATCAGCAACAACACCGTACGCCGGAACGGGATGTTGTAGCGCGCCAGCCCGTACGCGGCGATCGAGGCCAGCCCGAGGCTCAGGAGCACCGCCGGGATCGTCACGAGCAGGCTGTTGATCAGCGCCCGGAACTCGTCCGCGTCCTCCCAGGCCGACTTGTACGTCGAGAACGTGAACGAGTGCGGCAGCGAGCCGAGCCCGTTCGCGGCGACGTCGTCGAACGAGCGGAACGAGATCACGATCACCCAGAGGATCGGTGCCACCCAGAGGAACGAGACGACGCTCATCGCCACGTGGTAGCCGGCACGGCGCATCATGCTTCCTCCCGGAAGGCGCGGATCAGGTAGCCGAGGATGACGGCCAGGGCGAGCAGGAAGATCACGACCGCGAGCGCGGACGCGTAGCCGAGCTGCGTGGACTGGAACGCGGTCGAGTACATGTACGTACTGAGCAGCTCCGACGAGTGGTACGGCCCGCCCTTGGTCATCGACCAGACGATGTCGAACGATCGCAGCGAGTCGATCACGATCACCGACAAGACGACGGAGTTCACGCCCTTGAGCTGCGGGATCGTGACGAACCGGGTGCGCTGCCAGGCCGAGGCGCCATCCACCTTCGCGGCCTCGTACAACGCGGGGTCGACCGCTTTGAGGCCGGCCAGGTAGAGCACCATCACGTACCCGATCTGGCGCCAGAGGGCCGGCACGATCACGGCGTACAGGGCGGTGTCGGGGTCGGCGAGCCACGGGCGGACGAAGTTGCCGAGGCCAACGGTCCGGAAGACCGTGTCGACAAGTCCATCCGGCTGGTAGAACACCCGCCAGATCAACGCGGTCACAACCAGCGAGAACACCACGGGGGTGAACAGCGCTGCCCGGTAGATCCCGACGCCGCGCCGCTCCTTCTGCAGCAGCAACGCCATCCCGAACCCGCCGATCACACTCAGCCCACCGAACAACACCAGCCAGATGGCGGTGTTCTTCAACGCGGTCCGGAAGATCGGGTCCGACACCATGTCACCAAAGTTGCCGAACCCGACAAACCGCGGCGCCGACAACCCGTCCCAGTCCGTCAGCGCCAACCAAAACCCCTGCAAAGCAGGCCAGAACACCCAAACCGCTTCAATCACGAACGGCACGAGAACAAACGCGAGAATCAGAGGCGACACCCTGCGCGGCCCGCTCCGACGGGAACGACGTGCGGAGGTTGGTGGCACGCCGGCCCCGCTGCGTGACTCCACGGCTGTAGCGGTCACGCTTTGAAGACCTTCTGGGCTGCCGCCTGCCAGTCCTTGAGGATCTTGTCGATCTGGTCCGGCTTGTCGAGGAACTTGGTGAGGGCTGCGTCGGCGGTCGGCTGGAGTGCGTCGCTCGAGTCGCGGTTGAAGAACTGCGTGATCTCGGCAGCGCCCTCGATCATCGCCTTGCCCTTCTGCACCAGTGCGGTGTCCGCCGACTTCCCGTCCGGGTTCGCCGGGATCGCCGTACCGGAAGAGTTCTGTACGTAGATCTCCTGCGCCTGTGCCGTCGCCAGCCAGCCGAGGAACTTCTTCACCCCGTCCGGATCCGCGACCTTCTTCGACGCGAAGTACCCGTCCGTCGGCGCCTCCTCCGCCACCGGTACGGCGGGATCGATGATCGGGAACTGGAAGAAGTCGATGTCGTCGAGCGCGTCCTTCGGCGCCGAGTCGGCGAAGAACGTCCCGATCAGGAACATCCCGGTCTTGCCCGCGAGCAGTGCCGACGTCGCTTCCTGGAACGGGAACGACTTGCCCTTCGGGTCGAAGTACGGCAGCACCTCGCGCCACTTGGTGAACACCGCCTTCACCTTCGGGTCGGTGAAGTTTCCCTGGCCGGCGAGCAACTGCCGGTGGAACGGGGCGCCGTTGATCCGGATGTTCAGGTAGTCGAACCACGCGGACGCGACCCACGGTGTGTCACCGAGCCCGATCCCGATCGGCGGGATGCCCTTGGACTGGATCTTCTTGCAGACGTCGACGAACTCGGCCCAGGTCTTCGGCGGCGTCACGCCCCATTTGGCGAAGTTCGACTTCCGGTAGAACATGCCCCACCAGTAGTAGCTGGTCGGCACGAAGATCTTCTGCCCGGCGGTGCTCGTGGACAGCGTCTGCATCGCCTTGGAGTAGTTGCCCATCGACTCCCAGACGCTCGAGACGTCGAGCAGCAGGTCCTTCTTCGCGTACGAGTCCGCGACTGAGCCCGCGTACCAGGTGTAGACGTCCGGCGGGTTCGACGAGGTCAGGTACGTCGGCAGCTGGGTCCGGAAGATCTCCGCGGCGACGGTGTTCAGCTTGACCTGGGACCCGCCGGTCTTGTTGTACGCGGCAACGAGTTTCTCCATCGCGGCCTTGGCCTGCTCGCTGGAGAGGTTCGACTGCAGCGCCAGTTGACCGGTGGGCGCGCTCCCGCTGCCCGGACTCTTCGAGGACGTCGCGCAGCCAGGGACCAGCGTCGCCGCCCCGAGCATTCCGAGTCCCTTGAGGAACGTCCGTCGATCCGATAGCGGCATTGCCAGACCCGTCATGCACAACTCCTGAGATCTGCCCGTCCGGCGATGCCAGTCGGGTGAGTGGTGTGTTGCGGACGATCTTGCGGCGGCCGGTCGCAGGTGTCAATATTAATTCGTAAATTACGAGCAAATCGCTTGACCGGACGGCGTGGTCACGGTCAACTGATGCCAGACGCCCGGCCGGCTGTGCTTGGGTGGAGTGACTTCGAGGAGGCGCGGGTGCGGCTGGCTGGGCGGGTGATCGTGGTGACCGGGGCCGCGTCGGGGATCGGCGCCGCGTGCGCCGACCGGGCGCTGACCGAGGGCGCGCAGGTCGTGCAGGTGGACATCCAGCCCTGCAAGGAGCTGCCGGGCCGGGCGATCAGCGTGGTCGGTGACGTCGCGTCGCCGGACACCTGGGCGGAGGTACGGTCGCGCGGTCGTGACGAGCTCGGTCCGATCGACGGCCTGGTCAGCAACGCGGTCGTCGTCGACGTGAAGCCGGCGCACGAGCTGGCACCGCCGTCCTGGCAACGTCAGCTCGACGTCAACCTGACCGCGGCGTTCCTCGGCTTCCAGGCGTTGTACGACGATCTCGTGGCCGGTGCCGGCTCCGTCGTCCTGGTGTCGTCGGTGCACGCCATCGCGGGCCTGCCCGGACATCCGGCGTACGCCGCGACGAAGGGCGCACTCGTGTCGCTCGGCCGGCAACTCGCGGTCGAGTACGGCCGGTCGATCCGCGTGAACAGCGTCCTTCCGGGCCCGGTCGTCACCGCGATGTGGGACCGCGTCGACGCCGACGACCGCGAGAAGAGCGCCCAGGCGACGGCACTGAAGCGACTCGGGCAGCCGGACGAGGTGGCGCAGGCGGTGGCATTCCTCCTGTCCTCGGAAGCCTCGTTCGTGACCGCCACCAGCCTGGTGGTCGACGGCGGATGGTCCGCGGTCAAGGACTCGGCGTGAGGGAGAGCGGTGTGACGGGGATTCAGCGCGGGGTGTCGCGGGGCCTGCACGGGCAGATCGTCGAGGTGATGGGGCAGCGCATTCTCTCCGGGGCGATCCCGGAGGGCGCGACCATCAACATGACCGAACTGCAGTCGGACCTCGGCGTCAGTCTGACCGCCGTTCGCGAGGCCCTGAAAGTACTGACGGCGAAGGGGCTCGTCGACGCGCGGCAGAAGCGCGGTACGTTCGTCCGCCCGCGCTCGGACTGGAACCTGCTCGACGCGGACATGATCCGCTGGCACTTCGCCGACGCCGACGCTCGTCCCGAGCTCCTGGAGGAGTTGCACGAGGTGCGTGGGATCGTCGAGCCGGCCGCCGCCCGGCTGGCCGCGCTCCGGGGCGCCGAGTCGCACCTGACCGCCTTGGACGAGGCGCTCGCCGGCATGGAGTCGGCGGGTGACGATCTCGCCGCGGTGGCCGCCGACCTCGCGTTCCACCGGGCGTTGCTGGCGGCAACGGGCAACGAACTGCTGACCAAGATGGAAGTGATCATGGAGACGGGTCTGGCCGACCGCGACCGGCTGGTGCACAAGGTGAAGCCGTCGGACGACCCGGTCCCGAGCCATCGCCGGGTCGTGGACGCGGTCCGCGCACGCGACCCCGAGGGCGCCGAGTTGGCCATGCGTGAACTGCTCGCGAAGGCCGCCGAGGACCTCACCGAGGTCCGCGGCTCAGGACCGCGCGGTGCTGGTGAGCGCGGGCGCGGTCCTGGTGAGCGTGGTACTGGTGAGCGTGGTTCCAAGGGGCGCCGGTGAAGATCGAGCGGATCGAGACGTTCCTGGTTCCGCCACGCTGGCTGTTCTGCCGGATCGAGACCAGCGACGGTGTCGTCGGATGGGGCGAGCCGGTCGTCGAGGGCCGTGCCGAGGTCGTTCGCGCTGCCATCGACGTACTCGCGGAGTATCTGATCGGCCAGGATCCGCTGCAGATCGAGCGGCACTGGCAAGTACTGACCAAGGGTGGGTTCTATCGCGGCGGTCCGGTGCTGAGCAGCGCGGTCGCGGGGCTCGACCACGCGCTGTGGGACATCGCGGGCAAGGTGTACGGCGCGCCGGTGTCGGCGCTTCTCGGCGGCCGCGTGCGCGATCGGGTCCGGGTGTACGCGTGGGTCGGCGGCGACGAGCCGTCGTCGATCGGTGACGCGGTCGCGGAGCAGGTCGCGGCCGGGATGACGGCGGTGAAGATGAACGCCAGCGGGCAGATTCAGGCGTCGCCGTCCGTTGCCGAGGTCAACGACATCGTCAGCCGTCTCGCGGCCGCACGTTCCGTGCTCGGAGACAGCCGCGATGTCGCGATCGATCTGCACGGACGGATCGGCGTGGCGGGCGCGCGACGGATCCTGCACGCGGTCGAGGACCTGCAGCCGATGTTCGTCGAGGAGCCGGTCCTGCCCGAGCAGATGGCGCACCTGGCCGACGTGGTCGCGACCTCGACCGTTCCGGTGGCCCTCGGCGAACGGCTGTATCACCGATCCGAGTTCATGGCGCCGCTGAACGCAGGCGTAGCGGTGGTGCAGCCGGACGTCTCACACGCGGGCGGCATCTCCGAGTTGCGGCGGATCGCCGTACTGGCGGATGCGCACGGCGCGATGCTCGCACCGCATTGTCCGCTCGGGCCGATCTCGCTGGCGGCCTCGTTGCAGGTGTCGTTCTCGACGCCGAACTTCCTGATCCAGGAGCAGAGCCGCGGCATCCATTACAACGTTGCGAGCGACCTCACGTCGTACGTCGTCGACCCCACGCCGTTCACCTGGGTCGACGGCCATGCAGAGTGGAATCCCCTGCCCGGCTTGGGAATCACCGTCGACGAGGCGGCGGTGCGCGCCGCCGACAAGACCGGCCACGGCTGGCGCAACCCGGTCTGGACCCACCCAGACGGCTCCTTCGCCGAATGGTGACCGATCACCCGGCCGACCAGTCCAACCCAGCCGAACCGGCTGGCCCAGCCGACGCAGACGCCCCGGTCGTGAGGGTCGATCCGGTCGACGGTGGTCGTTGGACCTCCCTACAACTAGCCGGGCGCGAATGGCTCTGGGACGGCCCGGGCCTGATCGCCGGTCCGCGCACCGGTCTCGCCGCGTTCGTCGACGCCGGCGGCCTCGACGAGTGCTTTCCCACCGTCCGAGGCACCCCGGACCACGGCGCCCTGTGGAACCAGCCGTGGGACGGGTCGGTCCAGTACGACGGCGCGGTACTGACCCGCGCCTTCACTCCCGGAACCGACACGCTCACCGTCGACTACCACCTCGAAGCAGCCCCCGGCTATCGGTTCGTGTGGGCGGCCCACGCCTTGCTCGACTGTGTGGCGGGCGCGGCGATCTCCGCTCCTTCTGGGACCGAGTGCAGGCTGTATCCGGAGGCGGCCGACCAGCTCCCGTCGCCTTGGCCCGACGCCGCACCGTGGGTCACGGCACCCTGGCCGACTCCTTTGGATCTCCCCGTCTACGGCGAGTCGGACGGGACCGCAGCCGGGGCGATTCTGGTGGACTGCCCAACGGTGTCGATCCGCGACCGCGGCGCCGAGCTCACCATGACGTTGAGTTGCCCCGGACAACCAGTCTCCACTGCACTCTGGCGGAACCAGGGCGGGTTCCCGATCGATGCGCCGTACCGGAGCCTCGGCGTGGAGCCGATGCTTGGCCGGGTGTTCGACCTCGCCGAGGCCGGACCGGACGACGCCGCCGTGGTGCCGTCGTCCGGCGACCTGGCCTGGCGGCTGACCCTCTCCGCCAGGCCGGCGTGATGTCACCCGAGCGGCATGTCGTTGTGCAGGCCCGACCCGTCCGGCGTCGTCGGACCGGGTTGCGCGTCCGGCCGGCCGATGTCGTTCTCGATGAAGCGGGCGAACCGGATCTGGTCGCGGGCGTCGACCGTCCCACCCTCGTACAGCAGACCGATCTCGCCAGTACGGAGGACGGCCATGTCGGAGTAGCCGGACCAGTCGCTGGTGATCCGAGTGCCGTCTGCGACGGACTGCCAGGTCTTGCCCTCGTCGAAGCTGGAGCGGATCGTCATGTACCTCCGCCGCTGCGGATCCGCGGGCGCCGCGAACAGGATGCGGTTGTACCTGTCGCCCTGATCGACGGCGCGCAAACGTTGGAGCGATCCTTGGACGACGGGCGTGGTCAGGCCGGTGATCGTGGTGAACGGCGCGGCAAACGTTTGACCGCCGTCGTTGCTGACCGCGCTCATCCGGCTCGCTCCGGCCGTTCCGGCGTTGTTGCGAGCACCCGCGTACACACCGCCGTCGACCTTCTCGACGACACTGATCTCCTGCGGCGTCGCGTCCGACCTCAAGTCGGTCGCGCCCTTGTGCCAAGTCACGCCGTGGTCGTCGCTGTACACGAGCTGTCCGGCGTTCTTTCCGGCGCCGTTGTCGTAGTTCGTCCCCGCGACCAGACGGCCGGCATGTGCACCGCGGGTGAGCTGGATGCCGTGCACGGGACCGGTCGCGTACCAGCCCCAGGCCGGGTCGTCGATCTGGTCGCCGATGTTCTTGGCCTTGCTCCAGGTCTTGCCGTCGTCGTCACTGACCTGGACGTACGGCGTGCGCGGGCGGCTCGTCGTACCAGGATCCATCGTGGACAGCAGCACGATCCGGCCGGTCTCGTAGTCGACGATCGGCGCCGGGTTGCCGCGGGTCGCCACCGCGTTCGGGTCGGAGTCGGTGCCGGACAGCACCGTCTGGGTAGCAGACCAGGTTCGGCCGTTGTCGTCGGAACGGCGCAGGACCAGGTCGATCTCCTGCGAGTCCGCGCACCAGGCGCGGCGGGCCTCGGCGAACGCGAGCAGTGCGCCGGATCTGGTCCGCACGATCGCGGGAATCCGGTAGCAGCCGTACCCGGCGTCCCCCTTGTTGAACAGCACGGTCTGGTTGATGGCGGCCTGCGCTTGGGTCGGAAAGGCCAGGCTCGCGGCGGTCAGGGCGAGCACCGTGAGCAGGACCGTGAGCAGGACTTTGGGCTTGGGCATGGGCGAATGCCTCCTGAAAGTAACCAACAGAGCGGTCGTTCACTGAGTAATTCAGCCCCAGATCGCTCGTCCAGAACAGAGCTCATCGGACGTCCTATGCCTGACGTGATCACTTAGGTTGGAGACCATGGACCTGCTTGCCGAACTCCGCACCCGGAAACTGCTGGCGATCATCCGCGCCGATCGCGCGGACACCGCGCTCGCCTGCGTCGAGACCCTGGTCGAGGCGGGCGTCACCGCACTCGAGATCTCGCTCACCACTCCCGGCGGCGTGCAGGCGATCGCGAAGGCGCGCTCGCTGTACGACCCGCACATCCTGATCGGCGCCGGCACCGTCGTCACCGCCGACCAGGCCGACGAGGTCGCGGCCGCGCACGCCGACTTCACGGTCACGCCGGCGATCACGCGCGGCGCACATCGCTCGGTCGAGCTCGGTGTTCCGCTGCTGTGCGGCGCGCTCACGCCGACCGAGGTCGTCGCTGCCCTGGATCTCGGGGCGACCGCGGTGAAGATCTTCCCCGCCAAGCTGCACGGCCCCGGCTACCTGTCCGAACTGCGCGCGCCACTCCCCGACGCACCGCTGATCGCGGTCGGCGGGGTGGATGCGCAGTCCGCTCCGAAGTACCTGGCCGCCGGCGCGCTGGCTGTCGGCGTCGGCTCCCCCCTCCTCGGCGACGCCGGCACCGGCGGCTCCTTGGCCGAATTGGCGATCCGGGCCAGTACGTTCCGTACCGAGCTCAACGTCTGACCCCGCTGACCTTCCAACGTTCCCGGAGCTACCTGAGATGACAGATCTGCTGACGCTCGGCGAGACGATGGTGTCGGTGCGGACCGCCCGGCCGATGCGGCTGGGCGGTGATGCGCACCTGTCGATCGCGGGCTCCGAGAGCAACGTGGCGATCGGCGCGGCGCGGCTCGGGCACGACGTCACCTGGTTGAGCGCGGTCGGCAACGACGAACCGGGCCGGCTGATCCAGCGGACGCTCCGTGCCGAGAACGTACAGACGCGGATGCGGTTCTCCGACGATGCGTTCACCGGGTTCATCGCGTTCGACCAGCCGTCGCACGACATCACCCGCGTCAGCTACCACCGCCGTGGGTCGGCCGCCTCTACGCTGACGCCCGAGGAGACGAGCGCCGCCGTCACCGAGTTGGCCCCATCACTCCTGCACGTCACGGGCATCACCCCGGCGCTCTCCGATACGGCACGAGCGGCGACGCTGGCCTCCGTACGCACAGCTGGGTCGGACTGCCAGGTGTCGCTCGATGTGAACTACCGCGGTCGCCTGTGGTCCCGCGCTTCGGCAGCCATCGCATTGCGCGAGCTGCTTCCTCACGTCCAGACCGTGTTCGCCTCCGACGACGAACTCGACCTCCTCACCGATGCCGCCGACCCGATCGCCGACCTCCTGAAAACGGTCGACACCGTCGTCGTCACCGCCGGCAGCAAGGGCGCCTGGACCCACACGACCGCGACGGACTCGGGTGAAGTGCGGACCTTTCACCGGCCTGCGTTGCCGGTGACGGTTGTGGACAGCATCGGAGCCGGCGACGCGTTCGTCTCGGGCTACCTGTCCGCGACCCTCGACGGTCTCTCCCCCGAGGCCCGCCTCGACCGCGCCACCACGTCCGGCGCGTTCTGCGTCACGGCGTACGGCGACTGGGAATCGCTCCCCACCCGCGACGACCTGACCCTCCTCACCCACACCCAAGGCACCGCGCTCCGCTGACGTCACGCACCGCTCGCCGGCGAACGCCGGAACTGCGAGCGGTACTCCCCCGGCGCCTTCCCGGTGTGCCGCCGGAACAGGCGGCTGAACGACGCCGGATCCCGATACCCCACCTCACCGGCGATCCGGGCCACCGTGCGTCCGGTCGTCTCCAGCAACCGTACGGCGCGCCGTACCCGAGCCGCCTGCAGATACTCGAGCGGCGTAGCGCCGGTCATCGCACCGAACCGGCGCAGCAGTGTCCGGGAACTGACATGAAGCTCACCCGCCAGCTGCTCCAGGTCGTACGCAGCGTCAAGGTGCTGGTCCAGCCACCGCTTCACGTCGTCCACGAACGTCGATCCGCCGGCCGGCAGCACCGACTGGTCGACGTACGGGGTCTGCGACGTCCGCGCGTCGTCCACCAGCGCGATCCGGGCGGTGGCCCGCGCGACCGACTCACCGCTGTGCCGGCGGATCAAGGTGAGCGCGAAGTCGTACATCGCACTGAACGCGGCGGCCGTGGTCACACCCCGATCGGTGACGACCAGTTGATCGGCGCGGACGTCAACCGTCGGGTACCGGCGCGCCAACAGTTCGGCGAACAGCCAGGAGGTCGTGGCGGTACGGCCGTCCAGCACACCGCCCTCAGCGAGCAGGAACGCGCCGAGGCAGATCGAAACCACCGCCCCACCGCCGGCCGCGTGGGCTCGGATCGCCGCAAGCTCCGGACCGAGTCGGGACAGTACGCCGTCGACCTCAACCGCCGGACCGATCTCGAACCCGGGCACGACCAACACGTCCGACGGCCGCAGCGGAGCAACACCGATCCGGACATCTCCCGAGGCGAGTACCCGACGGCGCGGCGACACGATCCGTACGTCGTACGCCGGCTCAACCGTTCCCCGTACCTCAGCCACCCGTGTCGCCATCGTCAGCAAATCGGGCACCCCATGCACCTCTGACGCAAAGCATCCCGGATAGCCGAGCACGGAGATCCGCAGCGGCACCATTTGGCGAGATTAACCATTTGCTTGGCGATCCCGCCAGTACTCACCTGAGGCGCCCACCGGCATCCTCGGACAATGAGCTCAACCCGCGACGACCCCCTCACCGACTTCCAGCACCGCGTTGTGGAGATCGAGGGCGTTGCCAAAGCGGTGTATGTCAGCGGCTCCGGACCGGCCGTCGTGGTGATGCCGGAGATGCCGGGCATCAGTCCGGATGTTGCGCGGCTCGCGCGCTGGGTGCGCGACGCCGGCTTCACGGTGTTCGTACCGTCGTTGTTCGGG
>DASSDE010001155.1:0-7602 GCA_035697365.1 Kribbella sp.
GATCGCCGCATCCACCTCCACCAGCTCGACCACGGCCGGGTCCACAGTGTCCCGGATCGCGCCGAACAGTGCGGCGTCCGCCGCCGGGTCGTGGAACACACCGCCCTCGACGGCGATCGCGGACACCCCACGCAGCGGCAGTAACAACGCCACCGGCCCGGTCGAGGAATTCAGCCGGGTCGCGAGCCGCCGCCCCAGTTCGGCACACTCCTCGGGCGTCGTCCGCATCAGCGTCCACGTCGGGTTGTGCACGAACAGGTTCCGATCCAGGAACTTCTCCGGGACGGTCTCCAGCGGCCCGAAGTTCACCATGTCGAGCGCACCGACCGACACCACCTGCGGGATCCCCGCCTGCCCCGCCGCCGTCAGCCGGCCTGCACCGGCCGAGAACACTCCCCCGACCAACTCGTCGGCCAGCTCGGTCGTGGTCAGGTCCAGAACGCCGGCGAGTTGCCCGGATGCGGCGAGCGACTCCAGCGTCCGCCCACCGACACCTGTCATGTGAAAGACCAGCACCTCGTACCCCAGCTCCGTCAGCCGGGCCCGCGCCGAGTTCACCGCGGTCGTGGTCACGCCGAACATGCTTGCTGCCAGCAACGGTACGTCGGCCACCGTCTGCACCGGCTGCGCGAGCACCATCCCCGCGACCGCCGCTGCCGCGTTCGCCAGGATGCGTGCCGACAACCGGTTCACTCCCGCGACGTCGACCACGCTCGGCATCAGCACAAGATCGGTCTCCCGCACGTACGCCGACGTGTCGCCGGACGCCGCGGTCGACACGATCACCTTCGGTACGCCCAGGGGCAGCTCGCGGAACGCGGCGGCCGCGATCGACGTACCGCCCGTCCCACCGAGGGCGAGGGCACCGTCGCAGCGACCTTCGTCGTACAGCCTGCGCACGACTGCAGTGGCTCCGGCGGCCATCGCGGTGACCGCGGCGCCGCGGTCGTTCGCTGCTCGCAAAGCATCCAGGTCAGCTCCACCGGCGGCCGCCACCGACGAACGGTCCACATCGGCGGCCAGACCCGCTGAACCCAGGACCCCGGCGTCGACCACCAGCACCGCGAGGCCGGCGGCGGTCAGGCGGTCGCGGACGAAGGCGTACTCCTCCGCCTTGGTGTCGAGCGTCCCGAGCAGGACAACAGTCAGCGCCGCACCGGCCGGGGCCACCTCACTCACCGACCGTGCGGCGGTCCGGGGCCGAGAACGCGATCACGAAGATCGCCTCGTCAGTGCCGATGTTGCGGGCGTTGTGCAGCGCGCCGGTCGGGATGCTGATCGTGTCGCCGGGCCCCATCGTCACCCGGTCGTCGTCGACGGTGTGCTCGATCGTGCCCTGCAGCACGTGCAGCACCTCGTCGCAGTTCGGGTGGTAGTGCCGCGGATTCTGCTCCCCCGGCCGGATGTAGCAGCGCCCGACCGTCATCGTCGACGAGTTGCCGAGCGCACCGGACACCATCCACTCCAGCCGCCCCCAGGGCTGCTCCTCCACCGTCACGGCGTCGGCGGCGGTCACGCGGCTCTTCTCTGTCATGATCAACTCCCGATCTCGGCCGACTCACCGGCGGGCAGCCGGCGGTACAGCTCGTACAGCTTGAGGATTTCCCGGACGTCGGCGAGCGTCCCCTTCTCGACCGGCGTCCCGGCCAGTACGTGCTCGCAGAAGTGCACGATCTCCGGCACGTAACCGAGGTAGAACAGGTTCTTGTTGTAGAGCTGGCCGAGCGAGAACTCCGGCTCCCAGTGCAGCGGCGCGACCGCGTCGTCGGTGACGAACGAGGGCGACCGCCCGTATCCGAGATCTGCCCCGGCTCGGTAGTAGGTGATGCGGACACCGTTGTCGACCACGACGTTCGCCCCGGCGCCGATCACCTCGACACGCTCCAGTGGGGCACCGTTCGCGGAGCCGGCGGCGAGGTGCAGTGTCCCGACTGCCCCGGACTCGAACAGCAGGCTCGACACGCTCGCGCCGGTCCGCGGCTCCCACTCGTAGCTCAGTCTCCGCACCGGGCCCATCAGATGGGTGAGGATCGCCGCCGGGTGGAAGATGTGGTCCAGGAACCCGATCATCCGCACGTCGTCCGAGCGGTCGTCCGGTGCGGGCAGCGCCTGCGGGTAGCGGACCGAGATCGAGGACACCGGCCCGAACTCCGGCGTACCGATGATCGCCTTCAGCTTCTCCGTCGCGGGCGTGAAGATCTTCTTCAGCCCGGTCATCACCGTGCGGCCGGTCTCGTCGGCGGCGGCCTGCAACCGGTCGAGCTGCGCCAGCCCGGCGGCCGTCGGCTTCTCCATCCACACATGCGCTCCGGCCCGCAGACAGTCCTCGGCCAGCGCCGTCGCCTGGACGTCGCCGTCGCCCGTGTAGGACGTGACGATGAAGACCGCATCGGGCTGCTCGGTCGCGAGCATCTGCCGATGGTCGTCGTACGCCGCCGTCGCACCGAACCGCTGCGCGTACGTCTCCGCGCGGTCCAGCTGCACGTCGCACACCGCAACCAGGTCGACCGGTGCGTACTGGAACGCGGGATAGACATTGCGGTACGAGTGCCCGCCCGCGCCGATGAAGGCGACGCGCAAACGCTCGGTGTACTCGAACTGATAGGGCTGATACGGCTGATACGGCATGGTCATCGCAAGGCTCCTGCCACGAGGCCACGGGTGAACGATCGCTGCAGCACGACGTACACCAGAACGGACGGGATCATCGCCAGCACGATGCCGGCGAACAACGCACCTGAGTCGGAGCTGTACTGCCCCTGGAACTGCACCAGGCCGAGCGGGATGGTCCGCTTCTCCTGGCTGAACAGCAGCAACAGCGCGAGCTGGTACTCGTTCCACGCGCCGAGGAAACTGAAGACCCCGACGGCGAGCACCGCGGGCTTGGCCAGCGGCAGCATCACGCTCCGGAAGATCCGCCAGTCGCCCGCGCCGTCGACCCGGGCCGACTCGATCAGCTCGTTCGGCAGGTCGCGGAAGAAGTTCCGGGCGATGAACACCCCGAGCGGTACCCCGCCGGCGACCAGGATCAACCCGAGCCCGACCCGGCTGTCGACCAGCGACATCTCGCGCAACTGGTAGAACGTCGGCACCATGATCGCCTCGCCCGGCAGCGTCATCACCATCAGGTAGGCGTAGAAGATACCGTTGCTGCGGCCGGTCGTCAGCTTGCCGAACGCGTACCCGGCCGGACAGGTGACCAGCACGGTCAGTGCCGTCACCGCGATCGCGATCACCGCGCTGTTCACGAAGTACGTGCTGAACGCGCCGCTCGTCCAGACCGTGCGGAAGTTCTCCCAGCGCCAGTGCGCGGGCAGGCCGAGCGGGTCACCGAAGATCTCGGTGTCGTTCTTGAACGCGCTGAACAGGGCCCACAGCACCGGGACCATGGTCGCGCCGGCGATCAGTGCGACCAGGACCACGAGACCGTGGTGCCAGCGGGTGACGGTACGCATCAGCTCACCTCCCGAGGGCGGCGCGGTCGCGCCAGCGGTTGAAGGAGACGGTGATGACGATCGCGATCACCGCGATGCTCAGGCCGGCCGCACTCGCCGCGCCGATGTCGCCGAGACCGAACGCCTGCCGGTACGCGTACACCGCGACCAGCTCGGTGGATCGGTCCGGTCCGCCCTCGGTCATCGACCATACGGTGCCGAACCCCTTCAGCGCGTTGATGAACGCGAGGACGACGACCAGGCTGATCGCGTTGTGCAGCGACGGGACCGTGATGTTGCGGAACCGCTGCCAGACACCGGCACCGTCTATCGCGGCCGCCTCGTGCAGCGCCGGGTCGACCGCCTGGATCGCGGCCAGGAAGATCACCAGGTAGAACCCGTACGCCTGCCAGGCACTGGCGATCCCGACCGACGGCAGCGCGAACGTCGTACTGCCGAGCCACGGCTCGGCGAGCGACCCGAGACCGATCGCCTTCAGGAAGCCGTTCAGCAGGCCGATCGTCGGGTGGTAGAGCTGGCTCCAGATCACGCCGACGACGGCGAGCGACATGATGTGCGGGACGAACACCAGGCTGCGGAACAGGGTCTGCGCGCGGCGCCAGCGGATCTCGCTGATCAGGGCCGCGAGCAGCAGCCCGCCGCCGACCGCGAAGCCGAGATGCATCGCCCACCAGATCACGGTCCGGCCGAGCGCCCGCAGGAAGTACGGGTCCGACCAGACGTGCAGGTAGTTGTCGAGCCAGGCGCGGTGCATGACCGGCGCAACACCGTCCCAGGTATAGAAGCTGAGCTGGATCCCGCGCAACAACGGCAGGAACAGGAAGACCGCGAGCAACGCCAGCGAGGGCAGCAGCATGACGGCGATCAGCGCCGTCCGGCGGGTGGTGCTCATCGGCTCGCTCCCATCTTGTCCTGCACGGCCTGCATCGCCTTCTCCGGTGACGTACGGCCGGTCAGCAGACCCTGTACGGCCTGGTACCACGCCTCCTTGGCGGCATCCGGCAGGTACACGCTCGGGTTGTACCCAGTGCCCTTGGCAACCTTCTCCAGTCCGTCCTGGACGGCCGGGTCGAGCTCTGTACCGGGTGGCACGATCTGCGCCGGGACCAGGGTGCGCCCCTTCGCCGCGGTCAGCTTGAGGTACTCCGGACTCGCCAGCCAGCGCAGCCACTCGACCACCGCCGAGCGCGACTTCGTACTTTTGTTGACAACCCAGCTCAACGCCAGCCCGGACGTCGGCAGCGCCTCGGCGCCCGAATCCACCGGCGGCATCGGGAACGCACCGTATTGCGACACGTCGATCCCGTCCTGCCGTGCGTCGGCCATCGACCCCTGCGGTACGACGGTCATCGCGCCACCGCCCTTCCAGAACGAGGCCTGCGCCTGGCCACCGTCGAGCGCGGCCGCCTGACCGCCGTCGAGGCAGCCCTTGCCGAGCAGGTCCGCGAGCATCTGCCCGCCGCGGACGACGGCAGGATCCGCGAACGACCCGGAACCGTTGACGATCTCGCTCATCTTCTGCCGCCCGGCCGAGGCCTGCACCAGTGCGCCGAGCAGCCAGCCACCGGCGAAGTTGTCGCGCGCGCCGGCCAGCAACGGCTTCACGCCGGCCTGCTTCAGCTTCTGGCAGGTATCGAGGAAGCCCTGCCAGTCCCGCGGCACGTCGAGGTTGTTCGCCGCGAACAGCCTCTTGTTGTAGTAGACCTGGAACACGTCCAGGCCCTCGACGATCTCGTAGATCTTGCCGCCGGTGCCGGCCTTCGTCTGCTTGACCACCTCGGGCTGGAAGCGGCCGGCCAGGCCGTTGGTCGCGAACACCTCGTCGAGCGGCCAGATCAGCCCGGCCTTGGCGAGCAGGCCGACCCGGCCGGGGCCCGAGTTCACCAGCAGCAGGTCGGGTCCGCTGCCGGACCGGAGCAGCGTCTGCACGCTGCCCTGCTCGAACGAGATCGCTCCTTTCACGTACTGCACCTTGATGTCGGGATGCTGCTGTTCGAAGGCGGCGACCGTGGCATCGGAGTACGGGAAATCGGCTCCCATGATGCGGATCGTCCGCGACGTGTCCTGCGGACCATCGGCGCTCAGCGCTCCGGTGCCCGGCGCGTCGACCGTGGCACAACCCGTCGCGCAGCCGGCCAGGACGAGCAGCAGGGCAGTCCACATTCGTCTCATTGCGCCCCACCTCACAGACCAATAGGCTCGATGGCGTCCTAGATTGGCGTTCGATACCGGATGCCATCTATAGCCACAGCGACGAAATTGGACCCTGTTTGTGATTCAGGACGGTAATGGCCTCAGATTCTCGGCCGACGAGCTCGCCCGGATGCTCGTCGGCACCGGTGCCCGGTCCGGGCCGCTGTACCGTCAGCTGAGCGACAGCCTCGCCGAGCTGATCGAGCGCGGCGAGCTGCCACCGGGCGCGGCCCTGCCGCCGGAGCGGGCGCTCGCCACGGCGTTGACAGTCAGCCGTACGACGGTCGTCGCGGCGTACCAGGCGCTGCGGGAGACCAAGCAACTCCAACGGCGCCAGGGCAGCGGGACCCGGGTCAGTCCGGACCGCAACCGGGAGACGGTGTCCGGGCTCGCCGGCGACCACGCGGCCAGCCAGTTCCTGAACGGGCCGTTGGCAACGATCGACTTCGCCACCGCCGCGCTCCCCAGCTTGGACCTGGTCGCGGACGTCGCCGCGGGACTGACCCGGGACGACTACCTGCGGCTGACCGGCACCTACCACGGGTACCACCTGCGTGGTCTGCCGGCACTGCGCGAGCGGATCGCCCGCTGGTACAGCGATGCCGGCCTTCCGACCGCGCCCGAGGACATCCTGATCACGTCGGGTGCACAGCAGGCACTGGAGCTCGTGGCCCGCGGCTGCCTGCAGGCGGGCGACGGTGTGGTCGTGGAGCAGCCGACGTACCGCGGCGCCCTGGAAGCGTTCGCGCGGACCGGCAGCCGACTGCGGACGGTCCGGATCGACGAGCAGGGGCTCGACGTCGCGGCGCTCGAACGCCTGCTGGCGAACGAGTCTCCGCGGCTCGTCTACGTGCAGGCGGCAGCGCACAATCCGACCGGCGTCGTGCTGTCCGACGAGCGGCGGCAGCGGCTAGCCAAGCTGCTCGACCAGCACGAGGTGGTGCTTGTCGACGACACTTCTCTGGCCGGTACGGCCTTCGACGGGCGATCGACTCCCGCCGCGCTGGCGACCCACGAGCGACTCGTCACGATCGGGTCGATGAGCAAGCTGTTCTGGGGCGGACTCCGGCTCGGCTGGATCCGCGCCGTACCGCAGGTGGTCTCGCGGTTCGCGCAGGTCCGCGGCATCACCGACCTCGGCAGCTCGCTGGTCGCCCAGGAGGTCGCGCTACAACTGATCGACCATCGCGAACAGGCAGCCGCCGAGCGCCGTACGGCCTTGCCCGTCGGGCTGCAGACCTTGACCGGCCTGCTCGCCGAACACCTGCCCGACTGGTCCTGGCGCGAGCCGGAGGCCGGTGCCTCGCTGTGGGTGCGGCTACCGCACGGCGACGCCACGCACTTCGCCCAGATCGCCCTCCGCTACGGCGTTGCGCTGCTGCCCGGCGCGGTCTTCTCCGCGGACGGCAGTACAGACCACCACACCCGCCTGCCGTACGCGTTGCCCACGGCAACGTTGACGCAGGGCGTCACGCGCCTCGCGCAGGCGTGGACCGACTACGTGAACCGCACTACGGTCGACGTCACGCTGACCTCGGCGGTCACCTAGGCCGACTGCAGCGTGAGGAGGTACGCGTCGACCGCGGCGGGACTCAGCGCGTGCTCGACGACCATCATCGCAGCGCCGTACAGACCGGCATCCGCGCCCATCGTCGCCGGTTCTATCCGTACGTCACCGGCCGGCCCGGCCTGCGCCGAGCGCGCGATGCTCTCGCGGATCCCCGCGATCAGTTGGTCCTCGGCCTCTGCCAGGTAGCCCCAGAGACTGATCACACCGGGGTTGAGCAGGTTCACCACGCTCGCCAGCACGTCACCGATGTCGCGGCCGGCCATCCGCACGGCGTGACCGGCGTCGACGTCGCCCGCCCGCGCGAGCACCGCCACCGCGCGCGCGTTCGGCGTGTCGACCCCACTCGCCCGCAGCCGCTTGGCGAGCGCAGCACCGCTGGCGACG
>DASSDE010001156.1:0-2800 GCA_035697365.1 Kribbella sp.
CCCGGCGAGCACGACGCACGGGCGCATCGCGTCGTTCGCGACCTTGGCGACGCCCGCGATCACCTTGCCGTCGCGGGACTGGAAGTCGAACGCTCCCTCACCGCTGATCACCAGGTCGACCTGGGCCGCCTTCTGCTTCAGCCCGGTCAGCTCCGCGACCAGGTCGATGCCGGAGACCCGCTCGGCGCCGAGCAGCAGCAGTGCGTACCCGAGCCCGCCCGCGGCGCCCGCGCCCTTCTGATCTGCGGTCTTCCGGTCCGCGAGTTCGGCGAAGTGCGTCAGCCAGCCGTCGACCGCCGGCTTCCGGTCGTCGGTGATGCCCTTCTGCGCCCCGAACACATTCGTCGCCCCGCGCAGCCCGAGCATCGGGTTCTCCACGTCACTCGCTGCGACGAACTCGATGCCGGCCACCCGCGCCCGAGCGGCCGTCAGGTCAACCGAGGTGAGCCCGGGGAGCCCAGCAGCACCCGCATCCAGCCGTCCGACGCCCGCAGACTCGCCTTCCGCGGCGCCGGTGGTTGCCGTGGCGCCCAGGGCGGCCAGCAGGCCGGCGCCCGCATCGTTCGTACCGGATCCACCGAGACCCAGGATGATCCGCCGCGCACCGGCGTCGACGGCCGCCGTAATGAGCTGCCCAACCCCGTACGTCGTCGCGGCCTCCGGCCGGCGGCTCTTCGGTTCCACCAGATGCAACCCACACGCTTGCGCGGTCTCGATGTACGCCGTCTCGCCGGCGAGCAGCACCGTCGCCGGTGTCTCCTCGCCAAGCGGCCCGCGGACCGTCACCGACAGCAGTTTCCCGTCGACGACCGCGGACAGTACGTCGATGAACCCCGGCCCGCCGTCCGCCATCGGCGCCACCAGCACCTCGGCCCCCGGGTCGCGCCGGCGCCATCCCTCCTCGATCGCCGCCGCGGCCTCCACAGCCGTCAACGTCCCCGCGAACTTGTCCGGCGCAATCAGAATCCGCATGCGCCACATCTTCCCCTACCGGACCGCCCGCGCCCCGCGATGGTCACCCTAAGGACAGGACGTACTCATGTACGCATACGCCGCCGCACGCCTGAGCCCGACCCCGAACCTGCCGCGATCCCCCACTACCTCCTGTCGTTAAGCCGCCCACGCGGTTAGATCGGTGGCATGAAATCGATCCTGTTCGCGCTGCGGGTGAGCGACCTGGACCGCTCGCTCGCCTTCTACGCCAAGGTCGGGTACGTCGATCTCGGCAAGATCCCGCTCGACGACGGCTCCAGCCTGGTCTGGCTCCGCCTTCCCGACGAGCCGTCGGTCTCCCTCGAACTCGTGCATCGTCCCGCCGACGGGCCGGTTGTGCAGGGCGGGTTCCAGCATTTCGCGATCGAGGTCGAGACGCTCGACGCCACGCTCGCTCGGCTGACCGAGGCCGGGTTGGAGCCGGGCCCGGTCGAGCTCCCAGGTGGACCCGACGGCCCGAAGACGGCATGGCTCACCGATCCCGACGGCTACCGGATCGAGTTGGTCGAATGGCCGCCGGGCGGCGCCGCGTGACCGTCCCGCCTTCCTCAGCTGCCGAGGCCATCGCGGTACAGGAGGAGTTGCGCGGGCTGGTCGAGATCGCGGACGTCGGCAAGCCACCGCGGTACGTCGCCGGTTTGGACGTCGCGTACGACGGGGACCGGCTGGCAGCAGCGGTCGTCGTACTGGACGTGGGCACGCTCAGCGAGGTAGATCGCGCCGTTGTCCAAGGAGAGACGACCTTTCCTTATATACCCGGGCTGTTCGCGTTCCGGGAGGTGCCGGCGTTGCTCGGGGCGCTGGAGCAGCTGGGGACCACGCCGGATCTCCTGGTGTGCGACGGGCAGGGTCTCGCGCATCCACGACGGTTCGGGCTCGCGTGTCATCTCGGCGTACTCACCGGACTCCCCTCCATCGGCGTTGCCAAGACGGCGTACGTCGGGACGCACGATCAACTCGGTCCGGATCGCGGTGCGACGGCTGAACTGGTGGACCGTGACGAGGTCGTGGGTGCGGCGCTGCGGACGCAGGACGGGGTGAAGCCGGTGTACGTCTCGGTCGGGCACAAGGTCACGCTGGCCACTGCCGTCGCGCAGGTGCTGCGCCTGGCGCCGACGTACCGCCTGCCCGAGACGACCCGGCTCGCCGACCAACTCTGCCGGAAGGGATTGCGCCATGGTTGACCAGACGCCGCAAGTACCTGAGTATACGCGACACGAGTACGGCAACCGGATCGGCGCAACCGCCCGGCTCCGGATCGGCGCGGCCGCGGCCGTGATGGACGGCGAACGGCTGTTGCTGACGCGGCGTACCGACAACGGCGAGTGGTGCCTGCCGGGTGGCGCCATCGAGCCCGGCGAACGCCCCGCCGAGGCGGCCGAACGAGAGACGCTCGAAGAGACCGGTCTCGTCGTACGGGTGACCGGGCTGGCCGGCGTGTACTCGAACCCGGATGTGGTCGTGGTCTACCCGGACGGCAACCGCGTGCAGATTGTCGGGATGGTGTTCCACGCGGAGCCGGTCAGCGGCGAGGCGGGCTGCTCGGCAGAGGTGAGCGAGAGCAGATGGTGTACGTCAGCGGAGGCGGCGGAGCTGACCGTGATCGCGGGTCATCGGCCGCTCGTGCCCGCGATCTTCGCGGGTGAGCTCTACTTCGACGCGTCAACGACGGAACAGCCGGCGCAGGACGAGGGCTAGCACGGCGCCGATCAGGTACGGCGCTGCACGTTTGGCCAGCATCGGAACCAGCGCGCTCCCCAAATCAAGCGCAACCGCCTCCCCCTCAGCCGACTCCTCCCGCCCAGTC
>DASSDE010001157.1:0-4953 GCA_035697365.1 Kribbella sp.
GTCGTCGTCGACCAGGACGGCAACCGGGCGCTGCTCGGCGAGCCGCTTGAGCCGGCCGAGCTTCATCAACATCGACGGGCGGCGGTCGGTGTTGCCGCGCATGTACACCTTGCCGTCCGGGAAGCCGTTGTCCTTCAGCCACTTCTCGGTCTCCCGCCGGATCCGCTCCGGGCGGCCGGTCAGGTAGACGATCACGTGGTCGGCCGCCAGCGTCGTCGCGACCGCGAGACCCTCCTCGAGGACCGCGTCCTCCTTGGCGTGCGCGAAGAACGAGTCCCAGTCCTTCGGCGCCCGCTCGATGAAGTGGATCCGCTTGCTGGTGTCGGACAGCGTCGCATCGATATCGAGCACGGCGTACGGCCGCTCATCATCCATGTGACCCAGCTTCCCAGGTCGCGCGGTCGACGGCGTACAGGACCTCGCCGAACTCGGTGCCCGGGAGCGGGTCGTCGAAGTGTTCGTGCCAGATCTTCACGAAGCGCAGACCCGAGCGTCGCATGACGGCGCGCGAACGGTGGTTGACCGCCATCGTGTCGGCCTCCACCCGTTCCATGCCGAGCTCGGTGAACGCCCGCGCGATCAGCGCCCTGGTCCCTTCGGCCGCGTACCCCTTGCTCCACACCGAGCGCAGCAGCCGGTAGCCGACACCCACGGCCGCCGGATCCGCGGTCGGCTGCATCCCGAACCAGCCGACGAACGCACCCCCGGCCTTCTCGTACGCCGCGAACGTGCCCAGCTGTTCATGCGCCGCATACACCTTCAGGAACCCCGGCAGGATCTCCTGCTCGACCTCGTCCCGCGCCGTCGGCTGCCCGGTCAGGAATCGCATCACCTCGGGATCGGAGTCCAGCTCGACGAGCAGCTCGACGTCCTCCGGCGTGAACCGCCGCAGCGTCAGACGATCGGTCTCGAGGTAGGCAGTCATCCAGGGATCGTAGGACCCGCCCGGATGACATGCTCGGCGATATGTCTGACGTATGGATGATCACGGGTGCCACGGCGGGGTTCGGGCGGGCGCTGGCCGAGCAGGCGCTGGCGGCGGGACACACGGTCGTCGCAGCGGTCCGCCGGCCGGAGGCGATGGACCTGGAGCACGAGCGGCTCTCTGTCGTGCAGCTCGACGTGACGGACGGTGCCGCGATTCCCGACGCCGTCGCCGGCGTGCTCGAGCAGCACGGGCGCATCGACGTTCTGGTGAACAACGCCGGCCGCGGGATGGTCGGTGCGGCCGAGGAGACCACCGACGAGGAGCTCCGCGGACTGATGGAGCTGCACTTCTTCGGTCCGGTCGCGCTGGCCAAGGCAGTACTGCCCGCGATGCGTGCGCAGAAGAGCGGGACGATCGTGCAGCTGACCAGTCAGGGTGGCCGGTTCGCGTTCGCCGGGATCAGCGCGTACAGCGGGACGAAGTTCGCGCTGGAGGGCTGGTCGGAGGCGCTCTCGTACGAGACGAAGGATCTCGGGATCCGGGTGCTGATCGTGGAGCCGGGCGCGTTCCGTACGTCGTTCAACGAGCCGTCGGCGCTCTACGTGACGAAGATCAGCGAGACGTACGAGGGACCGGTCGGGGCCGTCCGCGACGCCCTGTCGGGTGGCAACGGGACCCAGCCTGGTGACCCGGTCCGCGCCGCGCAGGCGATTCTGACCGCCGTCGCGAGCCCTGAGCCGCCGCTCCGGCTGCCCCTCGGTTCGGACGCGGTCGACGCCCTCAACGGCGTGTACGCCGCCGCACAGGCCGACGTGGCGCAGTGGGCAGACCTGTCCCGGAGCGCCGACTTCCCGAGCTGACCACGTCTGTGTGCCCCGAGCGGTGTCCGGAGTGTGGGCGGTGTGCGGCGATTCTGTGTGTTGAGTGTGCGACTGTCGGTGGCTCGGGTTAGCGTTCTCAACGCAATGGACGCGATCACGTTTCTGCACAGCTCGGACTGGCAGCTGGGGATGATGCGCCGGTTCCTGGGGCCGGACGGTCAGGCCCGGTGGGGTCAGGCGCGGCTGGATGCTGTCGCACGGATCGGCGAGGTCGCGGAGCGCACCGGGGCGGCGTTCGTGGTCGTCACCGGCGACGTCTTCGAGCACAACCAGGTCGAGCGGCAGACCATCTTGCGCGCTTGTGAAGCGCTGAAGCGGATTCCGGTGCCGGTGGTGCTGCTGCCGGGCAACCACGACGCACTCGAGCCGGGTTCGTTGTGGACGTCCGGCCAGTGGCTCGCGCACGCGCCGGAGCACGTGACGGTGCTGACCGAAACGACGCCGTTCCGGATTCTGCCCGGCGTCGAGATCGTCGGCGCACCATGGCGCTCGCGACGCCCGCTGTCCGACCCGGCGGCCCCCGGCTACGCCGACCTGGCCGCGTCTGCGGACACGATCCGGATCCTGCTCGCCCACGGGCAACTGACGAGCCTGTCCGGCGGCATGTCCGACGTACCGACGATCGACCAGGCCGCGCTCGAGGCCGCGGTCACCGATGGCCGCCTGCAGTACGTCGGCCTCGGCGACCGGCACTCCACGACCCGCGTCACGGACCGGATCTGGTTCTCCGGGACCCAGGAGGTCACCTCGCCGGAGGAGGACCAGCCGGGCAACGTACTGAAGGTGACCATTACTCAGGACGGCGACGGCATCGACGTGGAGCCGGTGCGGGTCGGTGCCTGGCACATGGTCGACCATCGCGTCGAGCTGTTCGACGAGGAGTCGATCGACGCGCTCGAGGACTGGTTCGCGGAGCTCCCGGACAAGGAGCGGACGTACGTACGGCTGGCCGGCGACGGCTCGTTGGCGCTGCCGCTGCTGGCCCGGCTGGACACCATCATCGACGCGCAGGGCGAGGTGTTCGCGAGCGTCGAACGCTGGGCGAAGTTCTGGACCGTACGGCCCGCTCCGGATGCCGCCGACCTGGAGTCGCTGCAGCTGAGCGGTCCGGCCCGGGCCGCGATGGAGGAGCTGCGGCAGGCGCTGGCCGGCGGGGACGAGGGCGCCGGCGCCGCGCTCTCGCTGATGCACCGATTGGCGCGGGACGCGGGATGAGATTACACAGCTTGGCGCTACGGGACTTCCGTGGCGTCAAGGACCGCATTGTCCGGTTCCGCGCGCTCGGCACGACCGTCGTGGTCGGCGACAACGAGGTCGGCAAGTCCAGTCTCGTCGAGGCGTTCGGCCTGGTCTTCGACCTGCCGGACGACTCGAAGTCGACGCGGATCCGCGACATCCAGCCGGTCGGCCAGGACGTCGGCCCGCAGGTGACCGCGGAGTTGAGCCTCGGCGGGCGCGAGCTGACGTACTCCAAGACCTGGCTGAAGAACCGCTCCACCGAGCTGACCATCGTCGAGCCCGACGGCCGCCGGCAGTCCTGGACCGGGCGCGAGGCGCACGACGAGGCCAAGCGGCTGTTCGACGAGAACGTCGACCCCGTGCTCTGGCAGACACTGATGGTCGGCCAGGGCCAGTCGTTGGTGCTGCCAACGCCGGCCGACGCGGAGCCGTTGATCACCGCGGTGACCGCCGAGTCCGGGACGCCGGTCGACGGTGCGTCGATGCCGCTGGTGACGGCGGTCGAGCACGAGTACCTGCGGTACTGGACGCCGCGCGGCAAGCCGACCGGCGACTACGCCCGCTCCGCGAAGGCGGTCGCCGCCGCCGAGCTCGCCGCCCGGCAGGCATTGCAGGCGATGGAAGAGGTCCGGTCCGACATCCGTCGCGCCGAGCGGCTCAACCTCGACCTCGACGACGTGACCGTTCGGCTGGCCGAGCACCTGACCGGTGTCGAGGCGCTTCGCGAACGCAAGCAGGCGACCGACGAGATCCTGCTCCGCCGCGATTCGGTCCGGTCGCGCGCCGAGACCGCGCGCGCACGCCTGGAGAACCACACCCGGACGCGGCTCGAGCGCGAACGTCTGCTGGACGAGGTCGAGCGGTTCACCAAGACCGAGGCCGAGCTGGCCGCACGGCGGTCCGACGCGGAGCTGGTCGCGAAGACCGCGGCCGAGATGGTGCAGGCGGCGGAGGCCGCGCTCGCGGAGGTGGTGGAGCTCAAGGACCTGCGGCGTACGGACGTACAGGCCGCCGAGCGCAAGGTCTCGGACCTGATGGATCGCGCGGAGCTGGACCGGTTGATCGGCCAGCAGACCGAGCTGACCGACGTCCGCGCCCGGATCGCCGCGGCCGGAACGATCCTGGACCGGATCAAGGTCGACGATGCACTGGTCGCGGCCCTCGAGGACGCTCGCGCGGCGGTGGTCGAGGCCCGCGCGGCGCTCGCGGCCGGCGTGCCCGAGGTGACCGTGCGCCGCCTCGGCGCGGAGCCGGTCGAGCTGACCGGCACCGGTCTGGAAGGCGACGTACCGGCCGAGCTGGGCTTCGACGAGTCGGCCGAGGTACTGGTGTCCGGCGAGCTGGTCGTCGGCGTACCAGGCCAGATCGAGGTGACCGTCCGCGCCGGTGGTGAGGCGGCGACCCTGCGGTCGCGGGTCGACGACGCCGTACGGCGTGAGAAGGACCTGCTGAAGAAGGCCGGCGTGCGGGACGTCGCCGCGGCGCGCGAGCTGCTGCGCAAGGCGGACACGGCGAGTGCCGAGCTGAACGAGGCCCGCCGGACCGAGAAGTCGCTGACCACCGGAGGCGATCCGGGGGAGCGGATCGCCGTCCTCACCGCGCGACTCGGGCCGGCTGACGAGGCCGAGGAGTCCGATGGCAAGGCTGCCGTCGAGGGCGTGCCGGGGCAGATGTCGCTGTTCGAGGAGTTCGCGTCGCCGCACGACACCCTGTTCGAGGTCGACGAGCCGGAGCCGGACGACCTGTCCGGCGCGCAGCGCGCCTTGGAGAGCGCTCGGCACGGACTGGCCGAGGCGGAGCGACTGCTGACGGACGCCGAGTTCGCCGCGGCCCAGGCCCGCAAGGCCGCCGACGAGGACCGATCCGAGGTGCAGAACGCTCGGGCGCGCTCCGAGCTCGCGGCAG
>DASSDE010001158.1:0-3530 GCA_035697365.1 Kribbella sp.
CCTTTCCGCGTTCGACCTTGACAGTGCTCTGCGTCAGCGCGAACCGGTAGCCGAGCTTCTGCTTCGCCACCTCGATGTTCTCGCCCCAACTCGCGAGCACGTCCGGGTGGTACTCGATGTTCAGGAACGAGAAGTGCAGCCGGGCCATCTCCGCCGACGCCGACGGCCACTCCGAGCGCGGCGCGTCGACTCCGCAGGTCTCGCCACCCTCGGGGACGTAGTTGGTGTCCTGGGCACCGAAATCCTTGTCGAGCTCGATCGGGTCACTCAGGTAGGTACCGAAGTCGTCCGGACTGGCCAGGAAGCAGTCGTTGTGCTGCCCGATCCTGGCGACCGCCGATCCGTTGTACGCCTGGTCCGCGGTGAGACCGCCCGCGGTGCCGGTCGGTACGTCGTACATCCGTTGCTTCATGTACGGCGTCCGCACCTGGATCATCTTGTCCTTCGGCAGCGCCCGCAGCAGTGCGTCGGTGACGGCCTTGCGGTCGGCCCAGTTCTGGTCCGAGACCTGGCTCGGGTCAGCCGGGTTCGAGAAGTAGTCGGTGTAGTACCCCTCGCCCCAGAGCCCGACGAAACCGGACTGGACAACGGCGATCATGTCCGAGTTCGCGCGCAGGATCGGTGTGAGCTGTTTGATCTGCTTGACCACCCGGGCGACCGGTGCGTCGCCGTACGGGGTCGGTGGCGGCCAGCCGTCGCCGGGCAGCGCGTAGGCGAACCGGACGATCATCTTCACGCCGGCCGCGCGGGCGGCGTCGAAGTCGGCCTGCATGAGGTCGAGGTAGTGCTTGTCGATCACGTCCTGCTTGGCGAACTTCTCCAGGTAGAACAACCGCAGGATCTGCGTGATGTGCTCCTGGGTCCGGAAGTTGCGCAGGGTGGCGACGTCCAGGGGGACGTAGCCGGAGTTGTCGGCGTAGTAGTGCGTTTCCTGGTGGTGGTAGAACCCGCGCTCCTGGTTGGCGATCACGTCGTCGGAGGCGGTGTAGCTGATCGTGGTGGCGGCAGAAGCGGCGGGGGGAGCAGGATGAGCCATCGCGGTCTGGGCCGGTAGCAGCAACCCGACCACCGCGAGACCTGCGGCAAGCCTTCTCATGGGGTAATCATGGAGTCCAGGGAAATTATGTCAAGGTCTCAGGCCGCTCGTGATGGTTGCTTCCACCTCGTCCAGCGCCAGCCGGACGGCGCCGAGCGCGACTCCTTCGTCCGCGAACGCCGAGACGCGGATCTCCGGCGTCCGCAGGCACCAGCGGTCGAGTTCGCGCCGTAGCGGCTCGACCATCACGTCTGCCGATCGCGAGAATCCGCCGCCGATCACCACGAGCTGCGGATCCAGCGTCAACACCAGCGCGGACGCGCCGACCGCGAGATCACGCACGTACGCATCAACCGCCCGGACCGCATCCGAATCACCCGCCCGCGCCGCCACGAACAGCCGCTCAAACCCTCCTGGCCCGTCGGTGGTGGTGCGGTCCAGCCAGGTTTGGAGGTGGGTGGGGGCCTGGAGCCAGCCGGCTGCGGGGAGGGCGCCGATCTCGCCGGACCAGTTGGCGAAGCCGCGGTGGAGTTTGCCGTCGATGATCAGTCCGGCGCCGGTGCGCAGACCGGCGAGCAGGAACACCACGTCCTTCGCATAGCGCGCAACGCCGCGCCACGTTTCCGCGAGGGCGGCGAGCTTGCAGTCGTTCTCCACGCGCACCGGACCTGGCACCAGGCGGCGTACGTGCGCAGCCAGATCCACACCGGTCCACTCCGGCAGCGAGTCCGACAGCATCACCTTCCCGGTCCCGTCCACCAGTCCCGTCGTGGCCACGCCGGTAGCCCAGATCCGCGGACCCCCACCTGAACCAACCCCGGCACCGGCGAGGGTCTTTGCCACGCAGTGGTCGAGGGCGGCGAGGCGTTCGCGGCGGCCGGCTTCGGCGGGGACCTCGACGCGCACCTGGTTGCGGACCTCGCCGTCGAGGTCGGTAACGAGTGCGAGCACCTTGTGCCCGCCGACGTCGACCCCCAGCAACCGCCCGGCGCCGGCGTTGAAGCGATACCGCCTCGCCGGCCGCCCGACCGACCCGGCCGCCGGAGCCACCTCCGCCAGCCACCCCCGGCCACGCAGGTCCCGCGCAACATCCTCGGTCGAAGCGCGCGACAGCCCTGTCCGTTTCGACAGCTCGGTCAGCGTCAGCGGCTGCGCAGCGCGCAACTCGCGCAGTACGGCGACCGCGTTCAGCTGGCGCAGCCGCGACAGATCCCCGCCGGCGGGCTCGTCGGACATCGCGTGCTCCTCACGTAATCCAGGACTCCTGGATAACTATAAGCAGCCGGACCGCGCGCCGGTCTCACCGTGTGAAAGGGCTTGCCGGAAGTCTGTTGCGGACTCCTGACAACGTTGTACCGTGATCTGCCGACGGTCGATCTGAAACGTTTCCCGCAGCTCCACCGAGGAGGACCAGCGTGTCCAATCCACTGAAGATCGCGACGCTCAGCTTCTGGCATGTCCATGCCGGCGACTATTCGCGGCAGGCCCAGGCGCACCCCGGAACGGAGTTGGTGGCCGTCTGGGACGACGACGCCGAGCGCGGCCGCGCCGGCGCCGAGCAGTTCGGGGTCGACTACACCGGGGATCTCGACGCGCTGCTCGCGCGCGACGACCTGGACGGTGTGGTGATCACGACGCCGACCGACGTGCACCGCGACATCATGCTGAAGGCGGCCGAGGCCGGCAAGCACATCTTCACCGAGAAGGTTCTCGCACCGACTCTCGCCGAGGCCGAGGAGATCGTCGCCGCCACCGATGCCGCCGGCGTGAAGCTCATCGTCTCGCTGCCGCGGCTGTACCACGGCTACACGACCGCGATCCGTGAAGTACTCGACAAGGGGACCCTGGGCACGTTGACGTACGGCCGGGTCCGTCTGTCGCACGACGGCGCGATCGGGCGTGACGGCAAGGACGGCTGGCTGCCGCACCGGTTCTTCGAGCCGAAGGCCGCGATCGGCGGCGCGCTCACCGACCTCGGCTGCCACCCGGTGTACCTGACCCAGTTGTTCCTCGGCGCGCACCCGGAGACGGTGAGCGCGACGTACCGCTCGGTCGCCGGCCTCGGCCTGGAAGACAACGCTGTCGTGGTGGCCGGGTACGGCGACCAGCGGATCGGTGTGATCGAGGCCGGGTTCGCGAGCAACAACCCGTTCACGATCGAGCTGTTCGGCACCGAGGGCACGCTGACCTACACCGATGCGGGCAACGTACTGCTCGTGAACGGCGAGCAGGTGGACGTCCCCGAGCACGGGCAGGACGCATTCGCGCAGTGGGTCGATCACATCACCAACGGCACCCGTGCGGACGAGAACATCGAACGCGCAGTCGAGCTGACGCGTCTGGTGGTCGCGGCAAACGCCGCGGCCGAGTCCAACCGAGTCATTTCCTACAGCTGAGAGGGGCCCCGGATGATCAAGGTTGGGCTGATCGGCGGCGGCGGGATCGCCTCCGCGCACATCAAGGGTTATCGCGCGCACGCCGGCAAGATCGGTGT
>DASSDE010001159.1:0-3015 GCA_035697365.1 Kribbella sp.
TTCTCTGGGTTTCGCTGAGAAGAGGTCACCGCCATGACCAGATCCGTTCGGAGCAGGGTGTTACGAGTCGCCGTTGCGGGACTCGTGGTCGCCGGGCTGCTGCCGGCAGGTTTGAGTACGTCCTTAGCAGCACCGTCAGCAGCACCGTCAGCAGCACCGGCGGCACCATCCACGACCGTTGTGAGCCCGGCCCTGTCCGGGCCGGCGGGCGACCAGGCTGCCCGTCCCTACATGGGGTGGAGCAGTTACAGCATGCAGGTCTACAACCCGAACGGTGGCAGCTGGATCACGGCCGATCAGCTGATCGCCCAGTCCGACGCGATGCACGCGAAGCTGCAGAAGTTCGGGTACAACTACATCAACATCGACGCCGGCTGGAACGACGGCATCGACGCGTACGGGCGGCCGACGCCGAGCAAGAAGCTCTACCCGAACGGGCTGCAGGCAGTCATCGACCACATCCACGCGAACGGTCAGAAGGTCGGCCTGTACACGATCCCCGGCATCGGCAAGTCCACGATCGACGCCAAGCTGCCGATCTACGGCGCACCCGGCTGTACGACCGCTGACCTGCCGGTGCAGCCGCTGCAGAAGGCCGATTACTGGGGTCTCGGGTACCGCATCGACTTCTCGAAACCATGCGCGCAGAAGTACATCGACTCGATCGCGGACCTGTTCGGCTCCTGGGGCCTGGACTTCCTGAAGTTCGACAGCGTGACCCCGGGCTCCGGGATCAGCGACCTGTCCGTGGACGCTCGCGACGACGTGAAGGCGTGGTCGCAGGCGCTGGCCCGGCACAAGATCTGGCTCGAGCTGTCCTGGGCACTCGACATCAACTACGCCGACACCTGGAAGCAGTACGCCAACGGCTGGCGGATCGAGTGGGACGTCGAGTGCTACTGCACCGGTACGGCCCTGACCGCCTGGCCGAACATCAACCGGCTGTTCCCGAAGCTCGCCGACTGGTGGCGGCACGCGGGACCCGGCGGCTGGAACGACCTCGACTCGCTCGACGTCGGCAACGGCCAGATGGACGGGCTCACCAAGGACGAACGCCGGACCGCGGCGACGCTGTGGGCGGTGTCCGCGGCCCCGATGTACATCGGCAACGACATGACCAAGCTGGACTCGTACGGCCTCGAACTGCTCACCAATCCCGAGGTGATCGGGGTCGACCAGGCCGGCCGGCCGGCGCACCCGGTGTCCACGAAGACCAACCGCCAGGTGTGGTTCGCGCTGAACCCCGACAACTCCTACACCGTTGCCCTGTTCAACCTTGGTCAGACCGATGCCGACATGACGGTGAACTTCGCCGACCTCGGGCTGGACGGTTCCGCGAAGGTGCGTGACCTGTGGGCGCGCAAGGACGTCGGCTCGTACGCGTCGAGCTTCACCGCGAAGGACGTGCCGATCCACGGCGTCCGGCTACTGAAGGTCACGCCGCAGAAGAAGGCAGCGATCAGCGTCAACGACGACGACCTGCGGGTCGCGTACGACGGTGCGTGGGAGCGCAACAACAACTACGAAGTACCGGCGGTGTCGCAGGCGCTGACGGTCGGCGTGACGGACTCGGCGGCGAAGTCGGCGAAGTCGGCTGTGACTACGGCGGATCTCCCGACCCGTACGGTCGAGGTGAACAACAACAACTCCGGGATCGTCTACACCGGCAACTGGAACTACAGCTCCGGCCGCGGGCTCGGGGACTACCAGGACGACGTGCAGTGGACCGAGGGCAACGGCGACTCGTTCTCGTACCAGTTCGTCGGGACCGGGGTCGACTACGTGACCGAGACCGACCCGGGGCAGGGCGACGTCGACATCTACATCGACGGCCAGCTCAAGCAGACCGTGAGTACGTACCTGGATCCGGCGCAGGGGCACAACAAACCCCAGCAGGTGGTCTACAGCATCTCGGACCTTCCGAACGGTACGCACACGATCCGCGGCGTGAAGAAGTCCGGCCAGTTCATGCTGCTCGACAAGCTGAACATCCGGCAGGAGAGCCTGCTGAACCCGGACACCGTGGCCTTCGACAAGAACGCGCCGGCCGACGTCGACGTGACGCTCGGACGGGACCCGGGCGAGCTGGACGGCATCGCCGACGCCGGCCAGGACGGTGCCGAACTCGTGAAGGGCACCGACTA
This sequence comes from Kribbella sp., assembly GCA_035697365.1. GTDB lineage: Bacteria > Actinomycetota > Actinomycetes > Propionibacteriales > Kribbellaceae > Kribbella. The sequence goes on from DASSDE010001159.1 coordinate 2,145, forward strand.
CACGGTCAACGGCAACGTCGTCACGATCAGCAAGACGTACCTCTCCAGGCTGCCGGCCGGGAACGCGTCGCTCGACGTACGGTTCCGTGGCGACTACCGCGACGACATTCACGCGACCAAGGCCAACGGCGCCGCGGTCAGCTTCACCTTCACAGGCACGGGCGTCGAGTGGAGCACGGCGCTTGCGCCTGACCAGGGAGACGCCGATGTGTACGTCGACGGCAAGCTGATGCGACAGGTGAACCTGCACAACGACGTTCGCGTGACGAACCGGACCGTGTTCAGCGTGACCGGACTGAAGAACGGGCAGCATGCGCTCCGGATCGTGAAGGTGAACGGCGACGTGCTGCGCAACGACACGATCCGCTACACGATCGCCAAGTAGGCTCAAGACCCACCTGACAGCGGGTGGCGGTTCACGAGACCGCCACTCGCTGTTGTGTTGCCGGGCTCACAGGATTCGACTGACTGATCAGTCAGTCATGTTGTTAGGCTTACCTGTGGGGGGTGGAGTGCGCATCCCCGTCAACCGAGCGAGGTGCCCGCCCTATGTCCCGTCTGTCCTCCATGTCAATCAGCGATCTGAACCCTCTGGGCCGCCGCGGCCGCCACAAGGAGGACTCCCGGCTGGCCGAACACGTCGACCGGATGGGAGAGGAGCACCCGCCGATCGAGCTCGGCAGCGTCGACTACACGATGCAGAGGCCGAGCCTGCTCGCCGAGCGGTTCGGGTCGGTGCTGGCGTACATGACCCGGGTCGAGCTCGAGGTCGAGCGTAACGTGCTGGAGCTGAACATCCTGCTGCCCGACCCGCCGGAGGTCGACAAGCATTTCTACGCCGACGTGTGGATGCCGCAGGAGACCCGGCACG
>DASSDE010001160.1:0-2552 GCA_035697365.1 Kribbella sp.
GTGTTCGGTACTGACATTTGTTGCGACACGCGGGTCACACCATGGACCCAGTCGTGCATTGCGGGGCGTTATAGGGCACAATCCCGTCCTCGGGAACGGTGATTGCCGATCCCGGCCTGGCTGTCAAGGGTTTCGGGGGACGAAGATGAAGCGCGGTGCTCCGACGCGGAATTTCTCGGCCGCTCCACCCGTTCAGGGCTCAGCAGGCAACACCACGGGTACGAAGAGGGCAGGGAAACACCATGGCGACTGATTACGACGCCCCGCGCAAGACGGACGAGGACGCTTCCGAAGAGTCGATCGAGGAGCTCAAGACTCGGCGTCACGACAAGAACTCCGGCAAGGTCGACGAGGACGAGGCCGAGGCCGCGGAGAGCTTCGAGCTGCCCGGCGCGGACCTGAGTCACGAGGAGCTGGCGGTCCGGGTCCTCCCGCGCCAGGCCGACGAGTTCACCTGTTCGAGCTGCTTCCTGGTTCACCACCGCAGCCAGCTCGCCGACACGAAGAACGGGCAGCTGATCTGCCGCGACTGCGCAGCCTGACACCAGCGCCCTTCTTCGCCGTACGAACAACAGCGGGACCGACCCACACCACGTGGGCCGGCCCCGCTGTTGCCGTCTGCGGCTAGTCCTCTTTCTTGGCCAGGCCGGTGTCGGTGCCCTTGATGAGCCCCTGGGTGGCGTCGGTCTCGTAGCCGGGCGGGGCGTAACCGGTGGACTTCAGCCAGTACGCGGCGGCGCGGCGCTCGGCGAAGAGCCGCGCGGCGGCGGCCGCACCGGCACTGACGGCGGCCCAGGTGGCGACTTCGGCGTACCCGCTGCCCTGGCCGTGTTTCGGCGGCTTCCCGCCGGAGCCGAGCTTCCAGGCCGTGCTGACCGCCTTGCTCGCGGCCAGGCCCACCACGATCGTGAACGCGGCCTGCACCAGCTTCCAGCCGATCTTCGCTCCGACCACTGCAAACCTCCTCGAACGACTGCTGATGTCAGGATCTTCCCACGCTGTGCCCGCTCAGCGCCGCAGCCAACCGATCGGGGTGCCGCGTGGCGATCAGCCAGTACGGCGCCGGGTCGCCCGGGTCCGTGATCTGCACCCGGACCGCGCCGGGCAGGTAGCTGCGCAGCACGAGGTACGCCTTCGCGTCGCAGTCGCGTCCGAACGCGTTCCGCGCCGCGTCGCCGGTGAGCGCCTCGACGGCACCCAGATGCGCCCGGTCGATCTGCGCCCGGCCGGCGGTCAGCCGCCGTTCGTCGACCTCGACCCGCGCACCGCCGTACCGGACGAACGTCGACCCGAGCATCAGCGCGGCGACCCCGGCGACGATCGCGCCCGCGATCACTCCGACCGGGACGGCGACGATGACGAACAGCGTGACGACCGACGTGACGGCGATCAGCCACCACGACACCGGCACCCGCAGACTCTCCCGATACATGCTTTCCTCCAGGACCACAGCACCAGCCTGGCACGTCGTCCGGCCGGACGGCTCGATAGGGTCACCTCTCGTGACCGAGGTACTGATCCAGCGACTCGACCCCGACCTGCCGATCCCGTCGTACGCTCATCCCGGCGACGCCGGCGCCGACCTGGTGGCGGCCGCCGACCTGACGCTGAAGCCGGGGGAGCGCGGCCTGGTCGGCACCGGGATCGCGATCGCCCTGCAGGACGGGTACGCGGCGTTCGTACACCCGCGCTCCGGGCTGGCCGCCAAGCACGGCGTCTCGATCGTCAACGCGCCGGGGACCGTCGACGCCGGGTACCGCGGCGAGATCAAGGTCTGCCTGATCAACCTCGACCCGCACACCGAGGTGACGGTGCGGCGCGGCGACCGGATCGCGCAGCTGGTGATCCAGCAGGTCGAGAAGGCCCGGTTCGTCGAGGTCGGTTCGCTGCCCGGTTCCGCGCGTGGTGACGGCGGGCATGGGTCGACCGGCGGTTTCGGCGATGTGACACGCTGAGCAGGTACACCGCTTGACCTGCCGGATGCGCGAGACTACCGCCGCCGTATCAACACCAAGGAAGTAGGCAACAGCTGTGATCTTCCGCCGCAAGGGCAAGAACGACGAGCCCGAGACGAGCGAGAGCGTCGAGGAGGCCGCGCCGGACCCCCGGGCCGAGGGCCCGTTCGACGCGAGCGAGGTCGAGGACCTCGACCTGGAGGCGGACGACCGGATCGACCTGGGCGCACTGAAGGTGGCCGGGATGCCGGGCATGGAGCTGGGGCTGCAGGTCGACGAGGGCAGCGGTGTCGTGCAGGCGGTGCTGCTGATGCTCGACGACTCCGCGCTCGAGTTGCGGGCGTTCGCGGCGCCGAAGACCAGCGGCATCTGGGACGAGGTGCGGCAGGAGATCATGGACGAGGCCGCCCGGATGGGTGGGACGGCGACCGAGACCGACGGCCCGTTCGGCACCGAGCTGGTGCTGGTGGTCCCGGTCGAGGACCCGGAGGGACAGGTCTTCAGCCAGACGTCGCGGGTGATCGGTGTCGACGGGCCGCGCTGGCTGCTCCGCGCGACCGTCCTGGGCCGCGCCGCGGTCGAGCCGGACGCCGCGGC
>DASSDE010001161.1:0-3233 GCA_035697365.1 Kribbella sp.
CGTTGCGCGCGATGCCGAACAGCCAGGCTCGCGCGTCCGCGAGGTCCTGCGGAGCGTCGTCCGTACGCCGCCACGCGACCAGGAACGCCTCGGCGACGATGTCCTCGGCCTGCGCTGCCGGCACCCGCCGCTGCGCGAACCGGACCAGATCGTCGTACGTCGCCTCGAACAGCCCCGCGAACCGTTCCTCACGCCCGCCCGGCGGCGAATGATTGCTCATAGTCCGTACGTGTCCAGTCCAACACCTGGTGTGTCGAAGCAGGTCATGCCCCCATGATGCGTAGGCGAAGGGGTCGGGCGCGGGCGGGGGCATGGGCGTGGGTGGATCCGGGTACTCGCCGGGATCTGGAGGTGGCACAGATGACTGAGAACGAACCGCTGGGGCTGGTGCGGCTCGATGACACGGATCTGACCGTTGCGAAGCCCGAGGAGGATGTCCGCGGTCTGACCGTGGTCGGCTCCGACGGTGAGGAGATCGGGAAGGTTCACGCGCTGTTCGTGGACGCCGACGAGCGGCGGGTTCGGTTGCTGGATGTCGAGTCCGGCGGCCTGCTCGGGCTCGGCGCCGAACACCGGCTGATCCCTGTGGATGCCGTCGTACAGGTCTCCGACGAGCGGGTGACGATCGGCCGCAGCCGTGCGGAGATCGCGAAGGCACCCGGTTACGACCCCGACCTGGAGGAGCTGCAGCCCGCGGACGATCTCAACGATCTCTACGGCTACTACGGCATGACGCCGTTCTGGACGCCGGGCTACCGCTACCCGGGTTTTCCGTTCCGCTGACAGCCGGTGACCTGGCCCCGGGGGAAGGCGCAGAATAGGCGGGTGCGGTTTCGGGTTCTGGGGTCTGTTCGAGTGGCGATCGGGGACGCGGACGTCGCGGTTCCCGGCGAACGCCTGCGGACATTGCTGGCCGCACTACTGCTGCGGCCCGGTCAGGTCGTTGCCTCGGACACCCTTCTGTACGACGTCTGGGGCGAGGACCTACCGTCCAACCCGCGGTCCGCGCTCCAGGCCGCGATCTCGCGACTGCGGTCGGCCCTGCAGCTCGGCCTGAGCCACGACCACGGCGGCTACCGGATCGATCTCGAGGGGCACGATCTCGATCTGGTCCGATTTCGCGACAACGTCGCCGCGGCGGCGGATGCCGACCTGGAACGCCGGATCGAGCTGCTGACGGAGGCCTTGCGCGACCACGAAGGCGACGTACTGCGCGATGCCTCGACGGGGACGCTGGCGCAACGGTTCGGGCCCGGGCTCCGCGACGAATGGCTCGAGGCCCGGGAACGGCGGGCCGAGGCGCGGTTGCTGCTCGGCGAGCTGGACGAGGCGCTGGCGGAGTTGACGGCCGTGACCACGCTCAGTCCGCTCCGCGAGCAGGCCTGGTCCCTGCTGTTGAAGGGGTTGCATCACGCCGGGCGGTCGGCCGAGGCGCTGGCCACGTACGAGAAGGTCCGGCAGATGCTCGCGGAGGAGCTCGGAACCGCACCGTCGACGGCGTTGCAGGATCTGCACCAGGTCATCCTGGCGGGGGAGCGGGCTGCGGGGTGGACCGCGCGGACGCGACTGCCGCTGCCGGTGACCGGCTTCATCGGGCGGGAGGACGAGATCGCGAAGGCGCTCGAGGTCCTGGGATACGAGGGAGTGCCGGTGCTGGTGCTGTCCGGGCTCGCGGGTGTCGGGAAGACGGCCTTGGCGGTGCGGATCGGGCATGCCGTCAACGACTTGTTCCCGGACGGCCGATGGCTGGTCCGGCTGCACGGCAGGCCGGTCGACGACGTACTGGTCGAACTGCTCGGGTTCTGCGGGATCACCTCGGACACGGTTCCGGTCGAGCCGTCGGCCCGGATCGAACTGTTCCGCGAGGCATTGGCCGGGCGGCGGGTGCTGCTGATCCTGGACGACGCGACCTCGGCCGCCGAGGTGGAGGCGTTGCTGCCGAACGCGGCCGGGTGCGCGGTGATCGTCACGAGCCGGCGGTCGCTGGGAGAGCTTGCGGTCACAGCGGGCGCGAGCAGCACGCTGCTGCGGCCGTTGTCGCTCGTGCAGTCGACCGGATTCCTCCGTCAGTCGGTGCCCGCGGCCGGCAGCGCGGTGGTGGACGATCTCGCCGGGTTGTGCGCCGGTCTGCCGCTGGCGCTGCGGATCGCCGCCGCAAGTGCGCGGGCGCTGCCGGCCGAACGGCTCACGACGTACGTCAGCCGTCTGCGCGCCGATCGCCTCGCCGGGTTGTCCCGAGCGGTCGGCGGCCAGGGCATCCGCGCGTCGTTCGACCTCTCGTACGACGCGTTGCCGGACCGTCTGCGCCGGTTGTTCGCCCTGCTCGGCCTCCATCCCGGTAACGACGTCGGCCCCGGGGTGACGGCCGCGCTGCTCGGAGCCGATCTGGCCACCGCGGCCAGCGGCCTCGACGAGCTCGCCGAGGCCGGTCTCCTGATCCGTACGGACCTGGACCGCTACACCTTCCACGACCTGGTCCGCGAGTACGCCACCGGCCTGCCGGTAGGCGACCCCGGGCCTGCAGTACGACGGATGCTCGACTGGTACCTGGCCTCCGGTGTGAACGCCCGGCAGATCCTGTACGCCGGCGGCGCCGAGCAGTACGTCGACGCGATCGACCCCGTACCGGCGGCCGCTCAGCCGTCCTCCGAGCTGGATGCGTACGACTGGTTCGACACCGAGTGGGACAACCTGGTGGCGGCGGTGTGGTGGGCCGGGGCTCACGGGCACGCCGATCGGAGCTGGCAACTGGCTGCGGTCACCTGGCCGTACGTCAGCCACCGCCGCCGTTGGCAGGACCATCGCGACCTGTACTCGTACGCGCTGCAGAAGGCCCGCGAACAAGGCCGGCAGGACGGCGAGGTCTGGGTGCTCGGCCGCTTGGGCAACGCCCAGCTGTACTCGGGGGATCGCGCCGCTGCCGGTACGACGTTCCAGGAGATGCGACTGCTCAGCCGGACCATCGAGGACCGCCGGGCCGAGGCCGCGGCGGTGCGTGGATCGGCGCTGGTGCTGCACTGGACCGCGGCCAACGCCGCGGCGCTCGAGCTCTATCGCGAGGCGCTGGAGATCGAGGTCGAGCCGATCGGCCGGGCGGACACGCTGAACAACGTGGCGGACTGCCTCTACCACCTGGGTGAGCTGGAGGCTGCCCGGTCGGCTGCGCTGGACGCGGTTGCGCTCTATCGGTCGGCGGGCAACCGGCTGGGCGGTGCGATCGTCCGCGGAACGCT
>DASSDE010001162.1:0-6872 GCA_035697365.1 Kribbella sp.
TCCTTCCAGTCCAGCTTGATCGCCCCGGCGATGTGGCCGGCGTCGTACGCCGAGACGTCTTCGTCGACCTCGATCAGGACAACGCCGTCGTCGGACTTGTGCTCCTCGACCCAGTCGGCCGAGACGAGAGCGGATTCCCTGCTCATGTGGTGCTGCCTCTCAGTTGGTAGCGGTTGATGGCGTACGAATGCGATGGATCAGCAGATAGGCCTCGCAGCCGAGGCAGAGCCCGACGGCCGCGTTCACGAACGCGGCGACCAGGGCGAATCCGGTGGCGACCACTCCCAGCACTCCTGCGCCGGTCAGGTATCCGACCAGACCGAGGACCGCGAAGACCAGGCCGACCAACTGGGCGAACCGTGGCGGCGCTGGGTCCTCCAGCTCCTTCGGCTTGCCCAGCCGGGGCCGGACCAACCGCCGGAACAACCAGCCGTACGGCGAGGTGCCGACGCCGAACGCGACCGAGATCGCGAACACGACAGCCTGCACCGCCAGCGGCCAGGGGTTGTTCAGGACGAGCGTCAGCGCCAGGACCACCGTGGTCAGACCGGCCGCGAACCGGAGACCGCGTGGATCGACCTGCTTGACCGTCTGTTGTTCGGACATGACGACTCCCGGTACAGGAGATTGTCGAGCCGGACCCCGCCCGGGTCTGCGGGAGGCGACGTACGCGGAACCGTGCTCAGCGACCGGTTCCGCAGCGCTCGGGACGCCGCCTGGTCAGCGGCGACGACACAGCGACGAGCGCATCCGGCAGTTGTCCACTGCCCTGCGCTTGGTCAGCCACGTCGTGTAAACCACGCTCCGAGAGTACGGAACCCCGGCCCGTCTGCCTTCCATGGTCCCATCATTCGAGACAACTGATCACATCGTGGATCAGGTACGCACGACGTTGGTCTTCGCCACCTTGTCGTGCAGCGCCTGCTTCTTGTCGTCCCAGAGCGGCCAGAGGTCGTTGAGCAGGGCGAGGAAGCTGATCGCGGTGCCGACCACGGGGATCGCGGCCAGCAGGCTGATGCCGATGTAGAAGCCGTACCGCTTGAAGACCGCGCTCCCCGGCGGGTTGCCGGGAGTGTCCCGGAGCCGGACCGCGATCCCGAGCGCCATCTTGCCCGGCGTCGCGCCCTTCTTGGTCAGGAACAGGTACTCGTAGACGAACGACACCACCAGGCTGATCAGCGTGGCCGGGATCAGCCACTTGTAGATCTCGGGCGGCAGCGCGGCGCTCGTTACCGGATGACCGGCTTCGGCGGCCTTGAACGTGTCGTCGAAGTACTGGCCGAGGATCTTCGAGTACTGGTAGATGAAGTACCCCGTGAGCGGCAGGCCGATGATGCTCGCGATGATCCCGTCGAGGATTCGCGCGGCGACCCGCCGCCACCAGCCGGAGAGCATCTGACCGTCCGGTGTGGCATGCCGACGCTGCCCCGGGTAGCCGTAGCCCTGCTGCTGGGGGTACTGCGGGTACTGGGGTTGCCCGTACTGAGGTTGTCCGTACTGGGGTTGCTGCTGGGGCTGTTGCTGCGGCCCGGCGTACTGGCCGTACTGCGGCTGCTGCGGCTGCTGCGGCTGCTGCGGCTGCTGCGGGATGCGCTGGCCGTAGCGTGGCTCAGCCGGCTGCTGCTGCGGCTGCTGTGGCTCGCCGCCGTACACCTGGCCGTGCTGAGCAGCCTGGCCGTACCGCGGGAAGTCGGCCGGCTGCGGCTGCCCGAACTGGCCGTCGAACGGAGGTGGGCCCTGCTGCGCGCGACGCTGATCCGTCCAGGCCTGGCCGTCCCAGTACCGCTGCTGTGACGGGTCCTCGGGGTCGTCGTACCAACCTGCTGCTTGAGAGCTCACCGGGAGAGTCTCGCCTACGCTCCGGTGCGTTGGCCATCGGGTGGCACCTACCGGACGATGTCAGCTCGGCTGGCGGTCGATCGCGGCAGCCAGCGCGGCGATCACGTCAGGCTTCCGCGGTGCTCCGCTGGCGCACTTCACCACGGCCCCGGTGGCGTCCAGGATCAGCGTGGTCGGCGTCCGCAGGATGTCGAGCCGGCGTACCAGCTCCAGGTGCGACTCCGCGTCCAGCTCGATGTGGCGCACTCCGTCGACCATGCCTTCGACCTCGGCCAGCGTCCGCCGCGTGGCGCGGCACGGTGCACAGAACGCGGACGAGAACTGGAGCAGCGTCGCGCGCTCGCCCAGCTCGCCACCGACCTCGCCGGCCGTCACCCGCTCCACGTCGTCCTCGCTCTTCCCGCGAAAGCGTCCGTCAACCCACGCCTTGAGCACGCTGAGCACCACGCCGACGACCACGGCGCCTACGAGTACCCAAAGCCCAAGACTCACAGCTACCCACGGTACGACCATCCGTTCACGATTCAACCGGCCGTTTCACGTGCTGAGAACGACCTGCGGGTCCGCGGCGAGCCGGTGCGCGGACCGGCCGGTCGGCCAGGGCAGGCTCTCGTCACCGTCTCCCGGGTACCGCGGGACCACGTGAACGTGCAGGTGGTCGACACTGCGCCCGCTGCCGGGCCCACTGGCGTTCAGCAAGCACACACCGGTCGCTCCCAGCCGCTCCACCATCTTCTGGGCGATGCGCTGCGCCAGGTCCATCACCTGTGCCAGATCGGGCGGCTGTACGTCCAGCACACCCGCACTGGTGTGCCGGCGCGGTACGACCAGCGTGTGCCCCGGCGAGATCTCCTCACCTGGCAGCGGGAGGAACGCGACCGCTGCGTCCTCCTTGGCGATCCAGCGGGCCGAATCCGCGGAGATCAGGCCGCAGAACACGCAGGCATCCATCTGACGATTGTGCTCCGGTCCGGGCATGTCTGGTACTCCAGCGCCGTAGCGAGGAGGTGCTCGGTGCGGTAGCTCGGTGCGCGGGGGCGAAGGTCTCGATGCGGAGCATCGTGGCCTTTGCACCCGTGCGGCGAGGTGCCGCACCGAGTGACCCGCAGTAGGCGCTGGAGTACCAGAGATGCCCTAATAGACCTGTGGAGAGTGGAGTGACGGTGCGATCGGGGGTGGTGATTCCCGAGGCGGAGCTGGCGTGGCGGTTCTCGCGGTCGAGCGGGCCGGGCGGGCAGTCGGTGAACACCACGGACAGCCGGGTCGAGCTGAGCTTCGACGTGGCCGGTACGTCTGCGTTGAGCGACGTACTGAAGTCCCGGGCGCTGGAGCGGCTGCAGTCACGGCTGGTGGACGGCGTACTGACGATCGCCGCGTCGGAATTCAAGTCGCAGTGGCGCAACCGGGAGGCAGCACGCGAACGGCTGGCGGTCCAACTGCGCGAGGCGATCGCCCCGCCGCCCCGGAAGCGCCGGCCGACCAAGCCGAGCAAGGCGTCCGTAAGGCGCCGTCTCGACGACAAGAAGCACCGCGGCCGCACCAAGCGACTCCGCGGCCGCCCAGACGATTAGGACCCAGTTGCTGGTTACGCTTGCCCGCGTGCAGGAAACGGGGAGCGGGGGATCTGAGCAACCGGAGGAGCTTCCGGAGTTCCAAGATCTCCAGGTGCGGGGGCGCTCGGTCAAGACGTGGGCGATCGGTGCTGTCGTCGTCCTGCTGGCGATCTCGGCGGCGTTCGGCGGGCTGAAGAAGGCCGGTGACGAGACACCCCAGGTACAGGCCGGTGCGGCGATCGACGCCGGCCAGTTCGAGGTGACCGTCCAGCGCGTGGTCGCGGTGCAGGACCTGAAGCCGCTGTTCACGCCGGACGAGGGCGGCGCACTGATCGCGGTCGTCACCAAGCTGAAGGTCACCGACGACACCGGAACCACGCCGCCGTCGGACCTGATCCGGTTGATCGGAGTCCCGGGAGTGCAGGACACCGACCCGCCGCTCGGCACCACGAACATCCGCGACGAGACGATGAGTCCCGTACTGACCCCGGGGGCCGGCGAGGACGTCGCGTACGTCTGGAAGCTGCCGAAGGCGACCGAGCTCCCGACCGAGGTCAAGCTGACGGTGCAGGGCTACGAGCACCTCGACGAGTCGCTCCTGGACCATCACGAGAAGTGGCTCCCGGACAAGATCGCCGCGAACAGTACGGTCCCGGTGAAGGACAACCTCAAATGACGGGCCGCAAGCTGCTCAACGCCGGTCTGACGATCGCCGTCCTGGTGGCGATCGTCGGCCTGTACCGGCTGACGCCCACCCAGCAGGACATCCAGCAGCCGACACCGGTCCAGGGCATCGTCGGTCGCGCCGTGCAGACACCGCGCTTCGACCTGACCGTGGACGACGTCCGGCTCGGCAAGAAGTTGCGAGTCCCGCACACGACGCCGGACCGGGACTCGCTGACCGCCTTCGTGGTGATCGACGCGACCGTGACCGCGAACCGGGAGCCGATGCACCTGTTCGGGATCAAGATCCGTTCGGCCGACGGCATCACCTATCTCGGGTCGAACCGCAGCGGCCTCGACCAGGTGGACCTGACCGGCACCCAGTTCGCACCGGACATCCCGGTCCGCGGATCGTTCGTGGTCGAGATGCCGGCCGACAAGGTGCCTGGGGCAACATTGCTGGTGATGGAGAAGTCGATCCTGAACGACCTCGAGCCGCAGGTCACGGTGCCACTCGGTGACGACGCTCCCAAGCTCGAGGACGTCGTGACGCTCACCGCTGCGAGCGACATGTGAGTGGCGCGCGCAGGGCCCGTCGCGGCTGGTTCCGGAAGAACTCCGTAGCCCTTGCCACGCTGGTGGTTGCGATCCCCCTGACGGGCTGGTGGACCACGCACAGTGACTACAAGTCCTGGTACAACGCAGAGCCCCGTGACCCAGTCGTGGTGTCAGCCGGCGGTACGTCCTACAAGGGCGCGACCTGGTACGCCGCCAGCGTCCAGGAGAACCCGCAGTCCCAGGAGGCCGACACAGAGCACGACGCGCTGCCCAGTGGGACCACACGGATCCGCGTCTACTTCCGGCTCCAGGTGGACAACCTGTCCGCGCTCGACGGGCTGGGCGGCTGCCAGTTGCACCTGCGGGCGCCGGACGGCCGTACGTGGGACGAGGACGCGACGGCCGACAACTACCAGGACCGCCCTGGCGGTTGCACAGGAGGTACAGACGACAAGCCGTCAAGCTGGCGTGGTCCCTCAGCGCAGTACTACCTCAAGCCGGCAGCCGGGAAGCCGTTCGAGACGGTCGCCGTGTTCGTCGTACCGACCTCGGTCGCAGGCAGCGTCCAGCCGACGATCACCTGGGCGACGACGCTCCCTCAGTACCTGGCATTCCCGAGGTAGCTGCGCTGAGGTCGGTGACCCCGTGGTCGCCGGACGTCTGTTCGTGGACCGCACGGGTCCCGCGCGGAGTCAGGTAGCCGGCCAGACCGCCGATCATCCGGTCGTACGCGGCCGCGAGCAGACTGACCTGGAGCATGATCTTGAGGCCGTCGGTGACCAGGTTCAGCGGCTCGTCGATGACCAGCCAGAACTGCAGTGTGTGCGGTCCCAGGACCCACAGCTTCAGGGCGATCCAGACAGCGCTCGCGGCGAACGTGACGACCGCCCAGGCCAGGAAGTACCCCAGCATCGGCGGCAGTCCGGAGCGGATCACCAGCCGGAACGCCTCCAGCACCGGGTTCCAGCGGTCCTTCCAGTCCGCAACGACCGAGTTGCCTGCGACCCGCACGATCCGCGGCGTCTGCTGCCAGCGGTTCGTGAGGCGGTCGAAGCGCCAGCGTGGTTTCTCGAGCTTCTGCACCACACGGCCGTAGATGACCGCAGTCATGGTGATCCACATCAGCGGAAGCACTGCAGCGCTCCACAGGTCCCCGATGCCGGCCGCGACAAAGCCAGTGACCGCGTCCCAGATCTCACGTACCTGGTTGACACCGAGGACGTGGTCGAGCACCCACGTGTACCCGTCGTGCAGCCATTGCCAGACCTGGCGCTCCTTCAGCCAGGTCATCGGCGGCGGGATGACGGACGTGGCCTGGTACGCAACCACGAAGATCCACAGCGCCTCGAGGTAGGTGATGAAGAGCTTGCGGACCGGACCTTCCTTCTCCTTCGTCCACTTCTTGAACGCTAAGCGGAGCAGGTACGCCGTGACGCCGAGGCCCAGGAACAACCAGGTGGACAGGGACTGCAGCCCCTGCGCCTGCTGCGGCACCGTGCCACCGTTCAGGACCGTGACCGCGGTCTCGTTGGCCTTGTGGACTGCGAGTTGGTACTCGTAGTCGAGCGCCTCGTTCTGCAGGAACTTGTACGCCGCGTAGAACGCCAGGAACGGTAGGAGCGCCGCCGCGACCGCATCGAGCGGACGGTGCTCGTAGCCGGGCTCCACACCGTCCGGAGCGAGCGTCCCCTCGGCTACAGCCCGCCGGTGGAACGGCAGCTCACCACGGAGCACCAGGAACATCGTTACGTACATCGCCAGGGACACGACAACGAGCAGAGCCAGTACGGCGATACCGGCTGCCTCTGCCTTCGCTCCGGCCTGTACTGCCACCCACTGCAGGCCCCGGTGCGCCAACTGCGCAACCAGGAAGACGGCGAGCAGCCGTGGCCACGCCTTCCCGAACAGGACCCCCGCCCGCCCCACCGTAGTGAGTAGCGTCCCCGACTCCATCGCCACGGACGAAATCTACCCCGGCAGAAGTTCTAGGCGGCGCGTTGCGATGCACCCGGCCGCCTTGTGGTCAGCCGCCCGCGAACGGGGGCAGGGCGTCCACCAGGGCCCCTTGGGACAGCGGCGTGCTCGGGTCGGCCCGCTCCCCGTCCAGGAGGAACGTACAGATCGACAGCACTCGCGCCAGCTCCGGCCGATCGGTGGAGACCGTACTGACCAAGTCGCCGATCGAGCCCGCATTCGCGGTCGCCGACGCCTCACCAGCCGCCGAACGTGCGGCAGCGAAGTACCTGATGGTCACTTCCG
>DASSDE010001163.1:0-2069 GCA_035697365.1 Kribbella sp.
TTGCCGAGGTTCTCGTGCAGCCGGACCGCCTCGATGATCTGGTCGCCGATCGTGTGCACCAGGCTCAGCGACGCCATCGGCTCCTGGAACACCATCGCGATGTCGGCCCAGCGCACCTGCCGCAGCCGCCTGTCCTTCGCCGCGAGCAGGTCGAGCGGATCCTTGTCGGTCCCGTCGTCGTACAGCAGCACTTCCCCGCCGACGATCCGGGCCGGCTTCTCGACCAGCCGCAGGATCGACCGGGCGGTGACGCTCTTGCCACACCCGGACTCTCCGACGACGGCCAGCGTGCGGCCGCGCTGGACCGTCAGGCTGACACCGTCGACGGCCTTGACCACGCCGTCGCCGAGCTCGAAGTGGGTCCTGAGCTCGCGCACTTCCAGAAGAGGTTGCATGTCAGGTCCTCACTTGTACGGGTCGGCAGCGTCGCGGAGACCGTCTCCGACGAAGTTCATGGCGAGTACGACGACCACGACCGCGAGCCCCGGGGTCAGCAGCCACGGCGCGGTGGCGACCGCACGGACGTTCTGCGCGCCCTCGAGCAGCACACCCCAGCTGACCGCGGGCGGCTGCAGGCCGAGGCCGAGGAACGACAGGCTGGTCTCGCCGAGGATCATCCGCGGCACCGCCATCGACACCGACGCGATGATGTGGCTGGCGAACGACGGCACCATGTGGCCGAAGATGATCCCGGTCCGGCCGACCCCGTCCAGGCGGGCAGCCATCACGAAGTCCTCCTCGCGCAGGCTGAGGAAGCGCCCCCGGACGTCCCGGGCCAGCCCGGTCCAGCCGATCAGCGACAGGATCACCGTGATCGCGAAGTACCTGGTCAACGGCCCCCAACTGCCGGGCAACGCCGCCGACAGCGCCATCCACAGCGGCAGCGTCGGGATCGACATGATGAACTCGATGATCCGCTGGATGATGTTGTCGACGGTGCCGCCCAGGTAGCCGGAGATGCCGCCGATCAGCATGCCGAGCAGGAAGCTCGCGAACACCCCGACCAGTCCGATCGACAGCGACACCCGGGCGCCGTGGATCAGCCGGGAGAGCAGGTCGCGGCCGGACTGGTCGGCGCCGAGCAGGAAGAACGGCTCGCCGGCCCTGGTCGGGCCGATCAGGTGGAGGTCGGACTTGATCGGGCCGAGGATCGAGTACTCGTCGCCGTGCACGAACCACCCGACGTCGACGATCTTCGACCGGTCGACGGTGAAGGTCTGCTCGAACGTCTCGGTGTTGCGCGTCGACGAGTACCCGTAGACGAACATCCCGTGTTCGCTGTCGATGTGCACCCGCTGGGGTGGGGCGTACGGCAGCGACGTGTGCGCGGTGTCGGCGCTCGACGGTGCGAAGAACCCGGCGAAGATCGCGATGAAGTAGATCGGGATCAGCACGATCAGCCCGATCAGCGCCAGCCGGTGCCGGCGGAACTGCCGCCACATCAGCCGCCACTGCGGGAGCGCGCCGTGGTCCCGAAGGCTCTTCACCACCTCCTGTTCCTGCGGAGCGTGCTCGAGCTCCGGGGAGATCTCCTCGGTCTGCTGGGCCATACGGATCTATCCCTTCTGGAACCGGGTGCGGATCCGCGGATCCCACCAGGCCAGTGCGAGGTCGCTGAGCATCGTGCCGATCACCGTCAGCGTGCTGAGGATCAGCACGAAGCTGCCGACCAGGTACATGTCCTGGCTCTTCACCGCGCCGAGCAGCAGCGGGCCGCTGGTCGGCAGGCTCATCACGACCGAGACGATCGTCTCGCCGCTGATGAGGCCCGGCAGCAGCCAGCCGACCGTGCTGAAGAACGGGCTGAGCGACATCCGGACCGGGTACTTGAGCAGCAGCTTCCACTCCGGCAGGCCCTTGGCCCGGGCGGTCGCGACGTAGGGCTTGTGCAACTCGTCGAGCAGGTTGGCCCGGGTGATCCGGATCAGGCCGGCCGTGCCCGCGACGCCGACCACGACGATCGGGATCCACAGGTGCGAGAGCAGGTCGAGCAGCTTGCCCAGGTTCCAGGCGGCGTCGGCGTACTGCGGTGAGAACAACCCGCCGACGCTCTGCCCGAAGTACCGGAA
>DASSDE010001164.1:0-3600 GCA_035697365.1 Kribbella sp.
AAGCTGGGCGACTCGGTCACCACCGACCACATCTCGCCGGCCGGTTCGATCAAGGCCGACAGCCCGGCCGGTACGTACCTGGCCGAGCACGGTGTGGACCGCAAGGACTTCAACTCCTACGGCTCCCGCCGGGGCAACCACGAGGTGATGATCCGCGGTACGTTCGCGAACATCCGGCTGCGCAACCAGATCGCACCGGGTACCGAGGGTGGCTTCACGCGCGACTTCACCAAGGACGACGCGCCGGTGACGAGCATCTACGAGGCGTCCGAGGCGTACGCCGCGGCCGGTACGCCGCTGGTGATCCTGGCCGGCAAGGAGTACGGCTCGGGATCGTCGCGGGACTGGGCCGCCAAGGGGACGGCGCTGCTCGGCGCGAAGGCTGTCATCACCGAGTCCTTCGAGCGTATCCACCGGTCGAACCTGATCGGCATGGGCGTGCTGCCGCTGCAGTACCCGGAGGGTGAGACCGCGGAGTCGCTCGGCCTGACCGGCGAGGAGACCTTCGACATCACCGGTGTGACCGCGCTGAACGACGGCGACATCCCGCGCACGGTCCACGTCAAGGCAACCGCGCCCGACGGTGCGGTCCAGGAGTTCGACGCAGTCGTCCGCATCGACACCCCCGGCGAAGCCGACTACTACCGCAACGGCGGCATCCTCCAGTACGTGCTGCGGTCGCTGATCGCCGGCTGACCATGGAGCGTCGTACCGGCGAGGACGACGGTGTCGTCCGGTTCTGGCACGACGACGAGGGCTGGGGCGTCGTGGACTGCCCCAGCACTCCCGGCGGCTGCTGGACGCACTTCTCGGTGATCGAGGCCGAGGGATTCCGTTCACTGCCGCCGGGCGGCGCGGTGCACCTCCGGTGGGAATACGCCGACCAAGACAGCTACAACTACCGCGCGGAGTGGGCCAGGGAGCTGTAGCAGCAGCGAGTTGTCCGTGGAGCGCGGTTTACTGAGCGCATGACTGCCGAGAGGGCGAAACCGCGGGACGTGGTGCGTGCCGCGTGCGCGGAGTTCGGCGAGGACACCGTGATCGACTGGTGCGTCGGGTTCCTGACCGGCGAGGTGTCCGGCGAAGACGCGTACGGGCCGGCGTTGCCCAAGTTGGTGGCGATCACGGGCTCGGACAATCCGGGTGGGTGGAAGGCGCCGGTCGATCCGGTGAACTACTACTGGATCCGGGTGTGGGCTGCTCGCGTGTTCCTGTACGTGTGGCGCGACGACCTCGTGGACGTACTGCGCACAGCTGCGAGCGACCCGGCGTGGCGGGTGCGGGAGCACGTCGCGAAGATCACCGCACAGCGCGAGCTGGGGCAGCTCGTCGACCTCCTGCTCCCGATGCTCGAGCACGAGTTGCCACGTGTCCGGGCCGCAGCGGTGCGCGCGGTCGGCGCCGCGGGGGAGTACGAACACGCCGTCGCAATCACCCAGCTGGCCGACGACCCCGACCGGACGGTCCGCGCCGCCGTGGATCGAGCGCTCACGAACCTGGAGAACCGCCTTGACCGCTCCGTCCACTGACCTGGAGGACCGCCTTGACCGATCCGTCCGCTGACCTCTCCGCGCGCGTCGCGACGCCGACCGACGGCGCTGCCGTGGGGGAGGTCCACGCCGCGTCCTGGGCTGCCGCGTACGCGCCGCTGTTCCCCGAGGACGTTGCCCAGGAAGGGATCGCCAGCCGACTGACCCGCTGGCACGACCGCCTACTCGACGGGAACGGCCTGGTGATGCTCGGGTACGTCGGTGACCGCCCGCTGGCGATGTCCTGGTCGTCCGCGTCGGAGAGTCGCGCGGGACTCGCGGAGATTCACAGCTTCTACACCCATCCCGACGGCTGGGGTAGCGGTGTCTCCGCAGCCCTGATGGACGCGACACTCCAGCACCTGCAGGCGGACGGCTACGACCGCGTCCACCTGTGGACGCTCCGCGATACCCCACAGTCCCGCCGGTTCTACACCAAGTGCGGCTTCACCGAAACCGGCGCCACCCAGACCCGAGACTTCGGCGACGGCAACCCACTCCCGCAGGTGGAGTACGAGTCAGCCGTCCAGGGCCGCGCGTAGTTTGCCGGCGTACTCTTCGGCCTCAGCAGTGTCGGTGTACTTGGTGCGCGGCCAGAAGAAGCCGCGCAGGCCGTCGCCCTTGGTGCGCGGTACGACGTGGACGTGCAGGTGCGGCACCGACTGGGACACGACGTTGTTGACGGCAACGAACGAGCCCTGCGCGCCGAACGCCGTCCGGACCGCGTCCGCGACCGAGCGTGCCGCGCCGAACAGCGGCACCGTCAGCTCGTCGGGCAGTTCGACAAGCGTCGGCACGTGAGTGCGCGGCACGATCAGCGTGTGCCCCTTGAACACCGGCCGGACGTCGAGGAACCCGACCACGTCCGGCGTGTCCAGCACGATCTGCGCCGGCGTCGTACCGGCGATGATGGAACAGAACAGACAATCCGCCATTAGCCCAGCTTCTCGTCGACGAAGCACCAACGCCAAGTTTCGCCCGGCTCGAAGCTGCGCATCACCGGGTGCCGGGTCGCGTCGTGGTGCTTGCTGGCGTGCTTCATCACCGACGAGTCGCAGCAGCCGACATGACCGCAACCGAGGCACAGCCGCAGATGGACCCAGGTGTCGCCGTCGGCCAGGCACTCCTCGCACCCCTCGGGGGTGTTCGGCGTGACCACCAGCGGCGCGTGCTCGAGATGGTCACAGGCCCCGCCCGGCGGCACCTTCGGTCGCAGGTCCTCGGAGCGGCCGCCGACGTCGTCGTCCTCGTCGCGATCCAGGATCGACTCCTCGATGTCGAGCGCGTTCTGCGCGCGCTGCAGCACCTCGTCCGCAACCAGCCCGGCGTCGCGAACCTTCAGGATGTGTGTACGTTCCGCGTCGAGCATCGCGATCCGCAGCCGCCGGTACGCCTCGCTCGGCGTCTCGTACTCGGTCTCCGGCCGACCCAGCCGTTCCCAGGCGGCCTGAGCCCGCGCCTCACCCCGCTGCCGCAGTACGTCGAGCACGGCCGGTGGATCGGTCGGCGCCGAGATCTCGTCGAGCTTCTCGATCGCGGCCCGATGGGCTCCCTGCAGTACCGCGGCCTCCTGCAGCGCGTCCTCAGCCGGATCCGGCCCAGGCAGCCGCAGGCGACGCACGAGCCAGGGGAGCGTCGAACCCTGGACGAGCAGCGTGCCGGCGGTGACCGCCAGTGCGATGAAGACGAGTACTTCGCGATGCGGTGTGGTCTCGGGCAGCGTGAAGACCGCCGCGAGCGTGACCACACCGCGCATCCCGGCCCACGACACCACGATCAGCGCCCGCCGGGACACCGGACCGGGCCGCGACGGTCCGAGGAAGCGCCGCGACAGCAGCGTGGTCGGGATGATCCAGATCGGGCGCAGCAGCACGACCGCGACGAAGACCGCGATCGTGGTGGTCGCGATCAGCCAGGCCGGCAACGGGCTCGCACTCAGGTCGTCGAGGATCCACCGGGTCTGCAGGCCGATCAGCAGGAAGACCGTGTTCTCGAGCAGGAACTGGAACGTCCGCCAGTTCGTCCGCTCCGACATCCGCGACTTGGCCGACTGGATGATCGGCGCCTTGTG
>DASSDE010001165.1:0-6268 GCA_035697365.1 Kribbella sp.
GAGCGCTGCGGGTGCCTGCGCGGACCCGGTAGGGTCGGTCGTGGTCATCGGTGCTCCTCGGATTCCGGCGTACTGGAAGGTGTTTCCAGCCTCGCGGGTCGACGGCGCCGGGGACAGGATGTTGTTGACCACGGGTTGACCGATATTGACCTGACCTCCTGGGAGGCCGGCCGTGCACAAGATGCTGAGCAGTGAGGTGTTCCCGGATCCTCGGCTGCCGGTCGCGGGCGAGCGGATCGAGGTGGTCGCGGACGTCGCGGTGCACAGCCATGCGTTCTTCGAGATCGCGGTCGTGGTGGCGGGGCGCGGCGTGCACGTGTCGGCCGGCGGCGAGGTGGAGTTGGAGCCGGACTCGATGGTGGTGATCCGGCCCGGCGAGTGGCACGGGTACGTCGACTGCGACGGCCTGGTGGTGCGGAACGCGTACCTCGGGCCGGATGTGTTCGGACTGTTGTCAGGTGCGCTCGTACCGGGAAGCGGCGGCGTGCGTGCCGCGGTGCATCCGGCGGTGCAGCATGCGATGCGGCTGCTGGAGGCCGACCTGGCCGAGCCGTGGACGCTCGAACGGCTCGCGGCGGGCGTCAACCTCGCGCCCGGGTACCTGATCCGGCTGTTCGGCAGGTCCGCCGGCATGTCACCGATGGCGTACCTGAACCGCATCCGCGCCGAACGCGCGGCCGGCCTGCTGATCGAGACCGAACTCCCGATCGCCACCATCGGCGCGACGGTCGGCTGGCACGACCCGAGCCACGCCACCCGCCGGTTCCGCGCGGTCTTCGGACTCAGCCCCTCCAGCTACCGATCAACGTTCCGCCCCTGAGCATCCTGGAGCCCCGCCCGGTGCCCGGCCGGTTTCACCCTGTAAGCAAAGATGTGGACATGACGTCGTCGCTGCAAACGCCTGACCCGAATCCCGGCTGGCTGTCCGAGTTCGCGCTCGCCGAGACCCGTACGCGGGTCCCGATCCTGTACGTCGAGGCGGTCCCGGCCCGGGTCGACGCCCTCGGCCAGATCGAGCACATCGGGGTCCTGCTGCGGACCTCGGCCGCCACCGGCGAGATCATCCGGACGCTGGTCTCCGGCCGGGTCATGCACAACGAGTCGATCCGGGACGCGCTGCAGCGCAACATCGAGAAGGACCTCGGCCCGGCCGCGTTCCCCCGGCTGCCCGCGACGCTGGTCCCGGTGACGGTCGCGGAGTACTTCCCGTTCCCCGGGATGACCCCGCTGCACGACCCGCGTCAGCACGCGGTTGCCTTGGTGTACGTCGTGCCCGTCACCGGCGAGTGCAACCCGCGCCAGGACGCCCTCGAGCTCACCTGGCTGACGCCCGAGGAGGCACTCGCCCCGAGCCTCCTGAACGACCTCGAAGGCGGCCGCGGCCAACTCCTCAAACAAGCTCTCGCCTGGTCCGGCGCCATCGTCTGACAGAGTCACCGGGCCGGCTACCAGGATTCACCACGGCAGTTGCCCCTCCTCGGCGTACACGTGGCCGGTGGGGCCGTCGGCGGTGAGCGTCGCCAGGCCGACGGCGACCGCCGCGCCTTGTGCCGGGGTGCGCGCCGTGCTCCAGCCACCCATGTCGGTGGCGCATTTGCCGGGGTCGGCGGCGTTCACCAGGATGCCGGTCCCCCGGAGCTCGTTCGCGAGCATGACGGTCACCATGTTCACGGCCGCCTTGGACGCGTTGTAGCCGAGGGTCCGCACCGTCGACATCCGCGACTCCGGGTCCCCGACCTGCGCGAACGACGCGAGCGAAGTGGACAGGTTGACGATCCGCGCGTGCTCGGCTCGCTGCAGCAACGGCAGGAACTCCTGCGTCACAGCCACCAGGCCGAGCACATTGGTCTCGAACGCGGACCGCAGCACGCCCACCTCGATCGACGACACCGCATCGTCACCCTCGGGGATGATCGCGGCGTTGTTCACCAGCACGTCGAGCCGCCCGTACGTCACCTCGACCGCATCCGCCGCCGTACGGATCGACGGCGCGTCCGTCACCTCCAACTGCAGCGCCGCCACATCGAGGCCCTCGGCAACCAGTTCCTTCGCCGCGACCGCACCACGTTCGGCGTCCCGCGACCCGACGAGCACCGTGAACCCGCGCTCCCCCAGCTGCCGCGCGATCTCCCTGCCGATGCCCTTGTTGGCGCCCGTGACGAGCGCGATCTTGTTTGTCTGCATGCCGTCAACGTTGCGGCGGATCGGCCGCGCGTGGCAGAGCGAGCCGAACCCGGGACCGGCAGTCCCTGGCTGGGCCACCGGCCGCCTGCGATCCTGGGACCGTGGATCGCGATGCGCTGGCGGAGTTCCTCCGGGTACGGCGGGAGGCGCTGCAACCGTCCGACGTAGGACTCCCGGCCGGACTGCGCCGCCGTACGCCCGGGCTCCGCCGCGAAGAGGTGGCGAGCCTCGCCACGATGTCGACGGACTATTACACCCGCCTCGAGCAGGGCCGCGGCCCACGCCCGTCCCGCCCGGTGCTGACCGGACTCGCCCGCGCGTTGCGGCTGTCCGACGACGAGCGCGATCACCTGTTCCGGCTGGCCGGCGAGCAGCCCGGCCCGCCACCTGGTCCGCCGTCGGACGTTCGGGCCGGCGTACTGCGGATGCTCGCCCGCCTCGACGTACCGGCGCTGGTGCTGGACGCGAAGTACGACGTCCTCGCCTGGAACCCGTTGGCGGCCGCGCTGATCACGGACTTCTCCGCGATCCCGCCGCGCGAACGGAACCTGCTCCGGCTGCGGTTCCTGACCGATCGGCAGACCGAGCTCTTCGGCGAGGAGGCGACCAAGGAGTTCGCCCGCGATGCGGCGGCCGACCTGCGCGCGGCGACGAGTACCTACCCTGACGACGCAGAGCTCGCCCGGCTGGTCGGCGACCTGCGCGCCGGCAGCCCCGAGTTCGCGGCGATCTGGGCGCGGCACGAGGTCGGGCGGCAGCAGACGCTGTGCCAGACGATCTTTCATCCGCAGGTCGGGCGGATCGATGTGGTCTGCGAGGTGCTGGTAGTCCCCGAGCGCGACCAGCGGGTCGTGCTGTACGCGGCCGAGCCGGGTTCGCCGTCGGATCAGGCGCTCCGGCTGCTGGCCGTGATCGGCACGCAGGAGTTGACAACCAAGCCCTGATCAAGCGACTGTTTGATCCGTTGATTTCCGACGGAAGGGCTTGCCTGATGCGTAAGTTACTTACCGCGTTGGTGGTGCTCGGGCTGCTCGTCGTCCCGCTCCGCGTAGCCGACGCAGCCGCCGGGCCCGGCAAGCTGGTGTTCGCCGACGAGTTCGACGGTACGGCGATCGACCGGACGAAGTGGGCGATCCACTCGAACGCCGAAGGCGACCAATGCCTGGGAAACAAGGGCAACGAGCAACTCGAGTGGCACACCTGGGACGCGCTGGCGGTACGCGACGGCAAGCTGACGATGACCGCGCGGAAGAACAACCCCGCACCCGGGTACGAGTGGTCGGGCGCACTGATCACCACCGGCCAGGCCTGCGGGCACGATCCGTCGCAGGCGTTCGCCGTACAGCCGGGTGACTATCTCGAGACACGCCTGAAACTCCCGGCCGCCAAGGGGTTCTGGCCGTCGACGTGGACCTGGAACGGCACCGGTTCGAACGAGCAGGACACGTACGAGTTCTACAGCGACAACCACAAAGCGCTGTACCTGACGAACCACCAGACCGGTGGCGGCCAGTGCGCGTACCAGTCGCCGACCGACCTGACCGCCGACTGGCACACGATCGCCGAGCGGCTCGGGCCGGACGAGACGATCTGGTACCTCGACGGCAAAGAGGTCTGCCGGCAAGGCGCGTACGCGGGCACCGGCGCGCTGATCCTGGACCTGTTCGTGTACAGCAAGATCCCGCCGGAGGTCACGTCGGAGTCGATGCAGGTCGACTACGTCCACGTGCACCGACCGTAAGAGGCTGAGGCCCAGCACCCTGGGACGCGGGTGCTGGGCCTCGGGGGGCTACTGCCCCGTGAACGTGAAGGTCGATCCGGGTTCCTTCACGATGTCCCCGTCACGGGAGTTGGTAACCGTGACGTTCGACAGGTTCGCACTGCCGCGGGCGCCGCCCATCGCGAGGATGCCCGAGCCGTTGTTCGACTTGTCGATCGTGATGTTGCTCAGCGCAACGTTCGGCAGCTCGCCGCCGCCGGTCTTGAACTGGATCCCGTCGTACGTCGAGTCGTAGATGTCGGTGTCCTTGATCGTCACGCCGGTGATCGGGAGGTTCGACGGGAACAAGGTGATCGCGCCGAACTCCTGCGCCTCGCCCCAGAACACCCCGCCGCACCGGTAGAGCGCATTGTTGGAGATGGTCGTGGTCCCGGAGAACGGCAGTGGATCGTGATCGGTGGCGAGCATGATGCCGGGGTAGTTCATCGTGTCGTACACCAGGTTGTTCTCGATCTTGTTGCCGTACCCGCCGTAGATCGCGATCCCGTTCGCCCGCCAGGGCAGCTGGATCGTGTTGTTGGTGAAGGCGTTGTCGTGCCCGATGTCGACCGCCGGGTCTTTGACGTACTTGTTCGCCCAGACCGCGAGCGAGTCGTCGCCGGTGGTCCGGAACGACGAGTCGAACACCTTCGAGTTCCGGGTCCCGTTGGAGAAGTTGATTCCGTCCGCGTACGTGTCCCGGACCCGCATCCCGCTGAACTCGAGCCCGTCCGCGGGACCCCACAGCTCGGGGATGTTGTCGTAGTCGCGGCCCACCCAGACGCCGACGTTCGAGTGCTCGATCCAGACGTTGCTGATCTTCGTCCCGGTCCCGAACCGCCCGTTCAGCGCGACACCGCCCTCGGCGTTGCCGTCGCCACCGCGGATCCGCCCGGACCCGAAGATCGCGATGTCACTCAGCTGCACAAACTTGTCGATGTCGAAGCCGAAGTTGCCCTCGTGCGGGTGGTTGATGCCGCCGGCGTTCTGCGGCTCGATCGTCGAGTACAACTGCGAGTACCACATCCCGGCGCCGCGGATGGTGGTGTTGCTGATCCCGACCTGGTTGTACTGCCCGCGGTTCTGCGGGTCGTCGGTGAGGATCTTCTTCTCCTGCCGCCACTGCCCTTCCGGGATCCACACGCAGCTGATCACGCCGTTCTGGTCGTCGGTGACCGCGCGCTGGATCGCATCCGCGTCGTCGATCCCGTCGTTCGGCACGGCGCCGTACTGTGTGATCGACGTACACCCGGTGGGCTGTGTCAGCGGCGGCGCAACCTGCTCGAGATCGACCAGATCGATGATGTAGTACGAGGCGGTGTCGCCGGCGTCGCGCTGGAGGCGGAAGGTGGTGCCGGACGGGTACGACTCACCAAGCAGCGCATGCGACTCGTCGAACAGGCGGCGAGCGTCGCCGCCGGGAGTGTTGGTGAGTGCCTCAGGTCCGTCACTGTTCCCGTACAGCCAGCTGTTGTGCGACGAGAGCTTCAGCTTCTGCTTGAACGTGCCGTTGACGTACAGGCTGATCGTTGCCTCGATCCCCTGCCCGTCGGCGGAGTCCGGGATCGAGTTGCGGACCACGATCGAGTTCGTCGGTACGGTAGAGGTGAACTGGACGTACTGGCCGCTGTCGTTCAGCCGGACCGACGCACGGCCGGACGACTCGGTCGCGAAGTTCGTGTGGCCGAAGGTGCGCTTCGCGTCGGTGGTCAGCAGCGTCCCGGTGTAGTCGCCGGCTTCGGCCTCGTACGACGTGAACGGTACGGCGGCGCCTCGGCCGACCACGACGGACTTCGTGAAGATGTTGTTGGTTTCGTTGGTTTCGTCAACGGTGCCGGTGGCATCGGCTGTGGCGGTGAGGGTTGCGCCGCCGGTGACTGCCGTCCAGGTGCCGCCGATCGCGACGGTTGCGGTGGCGCCGGCGGCGATCGTTGGGGTATTGCCGGTCAGGGTGGTGCTTCCGGCGGTCAGCTTGGTGGTAGTGGCTGCTGCGGACGTCGTACCACGGTTGTTGACGGCAACCGTGAAGGAGACCGCTGCGCCGGGAGCAGGGTTGGCGGGGTTGGGCGTGATGCCGGTGACCTGAAGGTCCGGGCCGGGTGCCTGTGCGACGGTGAGTTGTGCTTGGAGGGTGTTGTTGTCCTCGTTCTGCTCCGCGACTGCATTGCCGGGGTCGGCGGCTGCGGCGACGGTGTAGTTGCCTTCGGCATGCGTTCCGGTATCGGCCGTGATGGTCGCGGACCCGCCGGCGGCGAGCGCTGGGACGTTCGCGGTGCCGGCGACCGTGCCGTTGAGGAGGAAGTTCAGGGTGCTTGCCGGGGCCGG
>DASSDE010001166.1:0-8053 GCA_035697365.1 Kribbella sp.
CCTTGAAGCGGGCGTCGTCGGACGGGTTCGGGAACAGCTCGCGGCGCTCGGCCCCGAGCGCTTCGTCGAGCAACCGCTGGACGTCCTGCAGGGTGCCGTCGAGGTTGTGCCGCCGCTGGATCTCACGGCGGCGCTCCCACAGCCGGCGGGTCAGATCGTCCAGGCCCTGAGTGTTCCGGGTGCCGCGCCGGAGCAGTTCCTCCAGCGCGGACCGTGGCGACGACCCGTTCATCACGTCCCGGCCGATCTCGTCCAGCGCGTCCCGCAGGTCCGCCGGCGCCTGCAGAGGATCCGGCCCGTCGTGCCAGGGCCCGTAGGACCAGCCTTCAGGTAGGGAACTCATTTCAGGCTCCGTACACCGTGGTGTCGTCGTCGGCGTCCTTGGCGAGCCGTTTCGAGAGGTAGAGCAGCTCGAGGGCGAGCTCGATCGCGGCGGCGATCCGCCCGGAGGAGTCGTCCGGCTCGACGCCGGCGCGGGCGGCGACGTCGTGCAGGACCGGCAGCTCGGGCAGCGCGGCCAGCACCTCACGGCCGGGCACCCGCTCACCCGTGGTCACAAGGTTGCCGTCGGCAACGGCGTTGGCCAGCGGGGTCAGGTCGAGTCCGGCGAACCGCTCGCGGGCGGTGTCGGCCACCGACCGGCGCAGCAGGTACTCGAGCAGCTCGATCTCACGCCCCTCCTCACCGGGCTCGAACTCGAGCTTGCCGCGCAGTACGGCCGGAACCGCCTCGAGATCGACCGGCCGCGCGACGGCCGGTTCCTCACCGGTGATCGCGCTCCGCCGCAACGCCGCGGCGGCGATGGTCTCGGCCGCGGCGACCGCGAACCGCGCGGACACCCCGGACCGCTGGTCGATCGACGTCGACTCGCGCAGGTGCCGGACGAACCGGGCCAGCACCTCCAGCAGCGGCTCGCCGACCTCGGCGGTGAACTCGGCCTCCTGCCGGATCACGTCCACCTCGGCGTCGATGTCGAGCGGGTAGTGGGTCCGGACCTCGGCGCCGAAGCGGTCCTTCAGCGGGGTGATGATCCGGCCGCGGTTCGTGTAGTCCTCGGGGTTGGCCGTTGCCACCAGCAACACGTCGAGCGGCAGCCGCAGCGTGTACCCGCGGACCTGGATGTCGCGCTCCTCCATCACGTTCAGCAACGCCACCTGGATGCGCTCGGCGAGGTCCGGGAGCTCGTTGATCGCGACGATGCCGCGGTGCGCCCGCGGGACCAGTCCGAAGTGGATGGTCTCCGGGTCGCCGAGGCTGCGGCCCTCGGCAACCTTCACCGGGTCCACGTCGCCGATCAGGTCGCCGACACTCGTGTCCGGCGTGGCCAGCTTCTCGGCGTACCGCTCGCTGCGGTGGATCCAGCGAACCGGCAGGTCGTCGCCGAGGTCGGCCGCGCGCCGCCTGGATTCCGGAGTGATCGGGTCGAGCGGGTGCTCGGGGATCTCGGCGCAGTCGATCACCGGGGTCCACTCGTCGAGCAGGCCGATCAGCGTACGCAGCAGCCGGGTCTTGCCCTGGCCGCGCTCACCGAGCAGCACGACGTCGTGGCCCGCGAGCAGGGCGCGTTCGAGTTGCGGGATCACAGTGCGGGTGAAGCCGACGATGCCGGGCCAGGGATCGCGCCCGGCGCGGAGTTCTTTCAGCAGGTTGTCACGGATCTCGGCCTTGATCGACCGAGGAAGATGTCCGGCGGCCCGGAGGTCACCAGCCTTACGAGGGAGTTCAGCAGGTGCACTAGTCACTTTGACGACGTTAGCTCGCTCACCCCAAAACGCGCCCGCGATATCTCAACGCCTGGGCGTCACGCGTCCCGAGGTGAACAGGTGGGCCGGCGTGAACGTCAGCGGGACCCACGGATGCGCCGGAGAGTAGCGGGTGACGAAATGGTCGCCGTCGAGTGGTTCGGTCGGGAGCAACTCGTACTCGTGCACGGGCTCCTCGGCGAACGCGAGCCGATCCCCCGTCGCCTGCTCGAGCATGAACAGGCGGTCCTCGCGGAGCGTGACGTCGAGCCGGATGCCGGCGCGCTCGAAACGCCCTTCATGCCGGCCGTTCACCGGCGCCTGGACGGGCTGTGGCGGTGCCGGATGGCCCACGCCGACGTACGGCTGGAAGATCTGCGTTGCCAGCGGCTCGAACAGTCTGGTGCCGTTGCCGGAGTTGGTCAGCAGGCACATCGCGAGGCGGGCTTCGGGATCGATGCGCAGGAAGGCCAGCTGGGAGATCGTCGAGCCGTCGTGGCCGATGATGGTGCGACCGCCCCAGTCGTACACGCGCCAGGTCAGGCCGAGGTCGACGAAGCCCCCGATCCCGCCGGCGAACGGCACCTGCGGCTCCTGCATCGCGGCGTACCGCTCGGTCAGATGCAGTTTGGCGAACTCGAGCAGGTCGGCGGCGCTCGCGGTGATCGTCCCGGCGGGGCCGATGCTGCGCGGGAGCTGCCACGTGTGCACCCGGGCGCCGTCCGTTGCGAGGTGACCGACCGCAGCGTTGTGCAGCAGCGCCTCCTCCGGCAGCGTGACGGTGTGGGTCAGGCCGAGCGGCTGGATCAGCCGGGCTCTCAGTGACTC
Organism: Kribbella sp.; assembly: GCA_035697365.1. Lineage (GTDB taxonomy): Bacteria > Actinomycetota > Actinomycetes > Propionibacteriales > Kribbellaceae > Kribbella. The sequence continues at coordinate 2,571 of DASSDE010001166.1, forward strand.
GTCCCAGGTGCGGTTGTCGAGCACCTCGATCAGGCGACCGAGCAGGACAAAGCCGGCATTGCAGTACGAGTACGCCGTACCGGGCTCGAACAGTTGGTCAGCATCGGCGAGCAGAGCGACGTACCGCTCGAGGCAGTCGTCGCCGCGGCCGGTGTCGGTGAACAGGTCGCCGTCGATCCCGCTGGTGTGAGTCAGCAGGTGGCGAACCGTGATCCTGTTGTCGACAGGTGCCTCGGGCAACAGTTTGACGATCGTGTCGTCGAGGTCGATCCGCCCCTCGGCGGCCAGCTGGACGATCATCGACGCGGTCCAGGGCTTGCTGACCGAACCGAGCTGGAAGAGCGAGTCGGCGGTGGTGGGTGTCCGGGTCGTGCTGTTCAGAATCCCGTACGGCACGATCGTCGTCTCGCCGTCGTGCCAGATCCCGAGCACCGCCCCGGTGACGTCGGCCGCCACCGCCAAGTCGTTCAACCGCACAGACCAGTCAGGCATGCAGCCAATCTACTTCGCGAACCCTTCCAGCGCGGCCCGAATATCCGTCCAGGCAGCGGCCTCGTCCAGGCCCTGGTCGAGCAGGATCTTGGTCGCGATGCCGGCCTGGTCGCGGTAGAACGCGAGCAGGAGATGTTCGGTGCCGACGTAGTTGTGACCGAGCGTCAGCGCCTCGCCGGCGGCGCCTTGCAGGACGTGCGCGGCGCGGCGCGTGTACGGCGGGTTCTCGGCGTCGAGGCTCAGCGGCTCCCCGGTGCGTTCCCGGGTCGGGCTCAGCGCCTCGACCGCCGTACGGACGGAGTCCTCGGTGATGCCGTGGCCGATCAGGATCTTGGTCGCGATCGAGTCGGGCTGCTTGTACATGCCGAGCAACAGGTGTTCGGTGCCGACGAAGTCGTGGTTGCGCTCGGCGGCGACCCCGGCGGCTGCCTGGACCACGGACCGCGCGCGCTGGGTGTAGCGCTCGAACGCCGGGCGGGCGGTCCACGAGTCGGCGAAGCGCTTGTGGGCGGCCTGCTTGCTGACGCCGAGCACCGCGCTGATCTCCACCCAGGACTTGCCGGCGCCGCGGGCGCGGTCGACGAAGAACCCGAGCGCGGCGTCGCTGGTGCTGGTGAGTTCGGTGATCGTCGCCGCGGCGGTGGCGAGCTGCGCGAGCTCGTCCTCGCTGCCGGCGTCGGCCTTGATCGTGGTGATGAGCTGCTGCAGATCCGGTCCAGGAGTCATGCCGTCAACCTTAGGTTGACAAGTACGGGGCGTCAACCCTGGGTTGACGCGAGGGGGCGCCGCACCGAGGAACGGGTAGTGGTCGCTGTTGGCGCGGCCCCGCGAGCGTGCGCCGACCGGGCGGGCCGCCTCAGGGCGCCACCACTACCCGTCCTTCGGTACGCGTCTAAGGTTTGGCCTCGTGGACGGGATTCCTGATGTGATCGCGGACGGGTTGCGCGTGCTGTTCTGTGGGATCAACCCGGGGTTGATGTCGGCCGAGACCGGGCATCACTTCGCGCGACCGGGGAACCGGTTCTGGCCCGCGCTGCACCGCAGTGGTTTTACGCCGCGCCAGCTCGCCCCCGCCGAACAAGCTGAACTGCTGACGTACCGCCTCGGGATCACGAACGTGGTCGATCGCCCGTCCGCCAAGGCAGTCGAGTTGTCCCGCGCCGAGTTGCTGGCCGGCGGTGAGAATCTGATGAAGAAGGTGCTGGACGTTCGGCCCGAATGGCTGGCGGTGCTCGGCGTCACGGCGTACCGGGACGCTTTCGGCGACCGTACGGCCGGCGTCGGCAGGCAGGACCGCACCATCGGTCCGACCCGCATCTGGGTCCTGCCGAACCCGAGCGGCCTGAACGCGCACTTCACCCTGCCGAAACTGACCGAGGCCTTCGGCGAACTGAGGCTGGCTGCGCAGTAGCTGCCGACGCCGTTTTGGAACGCAGTCGCGGACGCCTTGACACCACCTGTTCGGCAGGATGGGGGCATGCGTCTGGAGGAGTTGCTGCACTCGATCGACGGGCTCTCGTACGGACGGCGTGTACGCCTGCTCGCCGACCGGGCCTCGGAGCTGGTGGGGTTGCTCGGCGAGCTCGGGCGCGGCAGTTCGTTCGAGCGAGTACTTGGGCTGCAGCTCGCCGAGATCACGCGGGACACCGAGTACGTCAGCCGGATGCTGCGCGACCCGGATCCTGCCGTCCAGTTTCGGGCACTCGCCGCGGTGCGGCGCGGCGTACCGGTCACCGACGACGACCTCAGGATCCTGTACGACGACGCACCGGCCGCGTTGCGCCCCAAGCTGGTGGCGCTGGTACGGCGGCAGCGGCGGAAGCGTCTCGCCGTACAGCTGATCGACGAGCACCGGGCGCGCTGGGGTGATGTCGCCGCAGCGGGACTACTCGATGCGACCGATCACGCGACGCTCGAGCGGCTACTCCCGGAGCTCGCGTACTGCGTGACGCCGGGGACCTGGCGGCGGCTCGCGAAGCATCATCCGGAGCAGGTGCTTGCCTTCGCTCGGCAGACACTGCCGAGCGGTGAGGATCGCAACGAGTGGTGGCAGGGCGTGGGCCACGGTGTCGCGGCCACGCTTGACGTCGAGTTGATCAAGGAGGCGCTGCCCGCGCACGACCTGCCGATCGCCGTGATCGACGTCATCGGGCAACTTGCCGATCGGGATCCGCGCGGCGTGCTGGCGTGGTTGCTCGCGCCGGACCGGCGGGGCGCGGTACGCAAGGCGCTGACCCCGGCCTTGCGGCGCCGGCTGTACCGGTACTCCGACGACGAGTTGGCCGAGCTCGGGCGGATCCTCTGGCCGGATCTGACCGAGCTGCTGCGCGAGTTGGCTCCGTCGCGGCGGAAGCGGTTGTTCGAGGCGGTGACTCAGGACGTCGACCTCGGGCAGGCGCGACTGCCCGACGGATTGCTGCGGGTGCTTCCGCAGGCGGTACGGGTCGAGCAGGCGCGACGGATGCTGACGCTGCCGGTGATCGCGGACGACGGTGCGCTGCGGCGCCGGATCACCGCCGAACTGCCGTACGACGAGGCCTTCGCTTTGCTGGAGGGCGAGGTCAGGGATCCCGATGCCGGAGTGCGGAGCTCGGTCTACCAGGCGGTCGTTCGCTCGGCCGCGGCAGCTCGGCGGCCGGAGCAGGTCGTGCAGGCGGTGGCGTGGGCCGCGGAGCGGGTGCGGAACGATCAGGATCCGGTGCGGCTCGCCGTACTGCACACGGTTGCTGACGTGTCGCCGGTGCTGTTGTCCGAGGCGTTGACGGGGCCGCTCGAAACCCTGCTCGAGGATGCGCTGAACGCGCGCGACACGTCGTGGGCGACCCGGCGGGCGCTCGGGCGGATCGCCGAGCGAGCCGTCGTACAAGGTGCCCTGGGCAACGAATCGGCGGTACTGGACTGGGGCCTGCGCGCGCATGCGCGACTGTCGGAGAACATCGGCGCACTATCACTCGATAGGATTGTTGACAATCTTCCGCGTGGGCGGGAGGTCGCGGTCTACGCCGTACTCCGGCCGGCGATCGAGGCGGCGGCGAAGCGGAACGAGTTCGGTCTCGCGTTCGCCGTGGCGCAGGCGTTCGGGCGGCGGGCGTGGCGGCTGGACCACCTGCAGAGCGTGCTCGAGCAGGCGGTCTGGTCGAACCAGCAGAACACGGTCGAGCGAGCCTGCCGGTACTGGCTGGACGCGCCAACGACTCGCTCGGAGCGGGTGGAGCGGATCATCCGCCGGGACGTGCGGCTCGCGCGCTGGCATCCGGTGTGGTGGCTGGTGACAGAGCTCCGGACCGATCTGCTCGACCCGGTGTTCGCCGCGGCGGACAGCATCCGGCGGTTCGATCGCAACAGTCCGTCATGGGAGGTACCGGGCTATGCGTTGCGGTTGTGGCTACCGCGTCAGCAGGCCCGGTACGCGTCGTTGCTGGTCGGTGTTGCCCGCGACCCGGGGATGCCCGAGTGGTACCGGGCGGCGGCCGTGAAGACGCTCGGCCGGGTGCCGACGTCCGGACGTCCCGCCCTGGACGAGTTCCTCGCGAGTGACGACGTACTGCTGCAGGAGGCTGCGCTCGCGGATCTCGCGTGGACGAGCCGGCCGGACCAGGCACTGCCGGTGTTGCTGGACCATGCGGGTGACGATCGGGCGCGCGTGGTGATGTACGCCGCGGCGCGGGCGGCGCGGTTCGTACGGCCTAGCTTGCTGCCGGGTCTGCTGCTGCCGGTGCTGTCCGGCGCGGGTGTGAAGCTCACGTCCCGGAAGTCGGCGGTGCGGATGCTCGGCGAGCTGCGGGCACCCGGTGCGGGTGCTGTACTCACGCAGGCCTGGGCGGAGGCGCACCGGGATGTCAGGGCAGCGATCGCGAGTACGGTGGCGCAGCACTTGTTGTACGACCCTGCCGCTTGGGCTGTTCTGGAGCAGGCGGTTCATGATTCGCCGGCCACCGCGGTGGTGCTTGGTGCGCGCTCGGCGTACGACGTGCCGCTTGCTTATCGGTCGCGGTACGCCGACCTGCTGATCGCGGTTACGACCCGTTCGGAGCCGGAGGTGGTTGGTCCGACGCTGCTGGCGTTGCCGCAATGGGCGCGCCACAACCCTGCTGCTGCAGGGGTTTGCGCTGACTTCGTGACCGATCTGGCACTGCGCAGCCGGGTGTGGTCCGACGCGATCACCGCATTGGTGTCGATCGTGGCGGCCAATCCGCCCGATGGGCTGCCGGAGCTTGTCGACTCCATCCGGCTGCTGGTCCGTCGCGAAGAGGATCCTGCGCTCCCGAACGCCGCTGCGGACCGTGACCATCCTGCCCGGCAACGGATGATCCAGTTGGTCGATCGCCTTACTGGCCGGCTGGGAGGGCGCTCGGCCGAGACGCGTAGTCATCTCGCGCTGGTGGCGGCTGAGCTCACCGCGCCCGACTACCTCACGCAACGGCTGCTGCTGCTCCTGCTGGCAGCACCCCTCGCGATTGATGCCGTCCCCGCCCTTCACGAGGCAGTCGCCGACGACCTCTTGGCAGCCAGCAGTGCTGCCGATCTCCTCGGCGCGCGCCTCCGCACAACCGAAGCCAACTGGACTCCAGCCGAGCTGCTCCCACTCACCGAATCCCTGATCCAGGCAGCCGATCCAGCTTCCGGCCTGTTCGCTTACGCCATCCTGTCCGCTGCCGCCCCGCGAACCGGCTGGTCCGCACCCTGGCGCACCCAACTCATTGCCCTACGCAACCACCCCACCCCGGCCCTCCGCCGCCAAGCCCTGTCCCTGACCACCGCCCCGGAGTAAACAACCCACCCAACCAACCCTCGGTCCTCCCCGTCACCCTCCACCGCCGGCCCGCCCATTGCCCCGCCTTCGCCGCAGCCTCCGCGCCCCGCACAACGCTCCCCTCCGCCGCAGCGTCCGCGCCCCTCACGCCGAGCTCTCCCCTTCACCCCCGGGCTCCCCCTCCTCCAGGACTCCCCTCAGTCCGGGTCCTCTGTTACCCCGCTCGCCGTCACCCCGG
>DASSDE010001167.1:0-3179 GCA_035697365.1 Kribbella sp.
GGTCACGCTCGAGCAGCGGCCGGTTGCGCTCGTCGGCGAGCGCCATCAGCAGGATCGAGTAGCCGTTGCTGATGTGCCGCGACTCGTCGGACTGCACCGAGTGGAAGACCGTCGGCAACAGGTAGTCACCGTTGGCGGCCGCCTCGTCGGGCATGGCTACGAACAGGGTGTTGGTGAACGCCGTCTCGGCGACCACGGTCAGGTAGATGTTCGCCGCGGTGATCGCGTCGCCGGTGATGAACCCTTCACCGAACTGCCTGCCGATGGTGCCCGCGTAGTTGTTCGCGAACGCCTTCTCGGTCATGTCGAAACCGGCCGGGTCGATGTAGTTGTTCATGTACAGCTTCTTGAGATTCATCTGAATCGTGGAATGCCGCACCTCGTCGATCATCTGCACCGCGAGTCCGTTGTGGATTTCCGGGTTCGGCACCGCATCGATGGCCATCGGCATCGCGCGCGCCGCCGAGATCTCGGGGAACGGGATGATCGACAGGAAGAGCTTCTGCCACTCCAGCCAGCGCTGCTGGACCTGGCGGAACATGTTGCCGCGGATGGCGCCGTCCATGGCGCCGTACACGCGGTTGTCCTTCTCCTCCTCCATCGGGAAGTACGACCGCATGATCTGCTTCAGCGGGTCCTTCTTGGGCGCCTTCTCGAACGTGTAGTCGGTGCCGAACCGGGTCGCCGGGGTCGCGAAGGTCGGCTCCCACGAGAGCTCGGTGATCTTGGCATGCGCCTTGGTGAGACTTTGCCTGCTCATCTGTCTGCCTCCAGGGTCGGGCTGGTTGGACAGATGAAAGCCGGACAGCGCGGGCGGTGCTGTCTCAATGTGAGATACCGGTCACAGCATTGCCGAACTACCTTGGTCGGTGTTCGCTGGGTGATCCGTCGATCGAGGAGGTGCACGATGTCGCTTCGCGAGTCGATCCTGCTGTCCTGGCAGCGGTCGGAGGCGTCGCTGGTGGACGTCGACCAGCCCTCGCCGGCCTACATCCCCGGTCTCGACGTCGACACCACGCTCACCCGGGCGGCCCGCCCGGTCATCGACGCACTGGCCTCGGAGCTCACCAACGAGCCGGTCTGCATCATCCTCACCGATGCCAAGGGCGTCGTGCTCGACCGCCGCGGCGGCGACCCGTCGCTGATCCGGTGCCTGGACGCGGTCGACCTGTCCCCCGGTTTCACCTACACCGAAGCCGAGGTCGGCACCAACGGGATCGGGACGGCACTCGAGGTCGGCGGCCCGATCCTGGTGCTCGGACCTGAGCATTACACCGGTGTACTGCGCCGGTTCGCCTGCGCCGGCGCACCGATCACGCATCCGGTCACGGGCGGTCAACTGGGCGTCCTGGACATCACCACGCAGGCACAGAACTCGAACGCCGTCCTGCTCTCGTTCGCGAAACTCGCCGCCCGGCGGATCCAGGAACGGATCGTCGAGGAGGCCAACGCGCTCGACCAGGCGCTGCTCAGCGACTACTACGCGGCCTGCCGGCACACCGGTGGCTCGGTGATCGCGCTCGGCGAGGAGGTGTTCATGATCAACGCGCACGCCCAGGCGCACTTCGACTCCGCCGACCAGGCCGCGCTGATCGACCGGACCCGGGACGCCCGCGGCGGCATCCGCCCGTGTACGTTCATCGCCGACCTGCCCAGCGGGTTCACCGCGCGGCTCGCGTATCAGCCGACGTTCCTCGGCAACCGGCTGGCCGGCGGCATCGTCCAGGTGCGGGAGCACCGCTCGGCGCTCCGGAGCTCCGCGGCTCGGGTTCCGACCCTGCCCGGTGTGATCGGCACCAGCGCACTGTGGCGGCACACCACCCAGGAGATCCTCGAGTCCGCCGGCCGGGCCGAGTGGATCGTCGCCGAGGGCGAGTCCGGCACCGGCAAGCTGACCCTGCTCCGGGCCGTCCACAACTACTCGCGGCCTGGGAACCGGCTGGTCATCCTGGACGCCGGCGACCCCCAGCTCGTGAACGCCGCGGCCACCGAGCTCGAGGCAGGTTCGGATCTCGTACTGCGGCACGCGCACCTGCTGTCCGCCGAGGACATCCACGCACTCGTGGACGTCCTGCAGACCGTCCACGACAGCCTGTCCGACGAGCCGTGGGTCGCGTTGACGGTCATCAGCGGCCAGTCCGGCGCGCAGGACGAGCTCGACACCCAACTGCTGCGGTTCTTTCCGCGCACAGTCGCCGTACCGCCGCTGCGGCATCACTTGGACGACGTACAGGCGCTTGTCCCGCACCTGCTTGCGCGAACCGGCGTCACCGGGGTGACGCTCTCCCAGGCCGCGGTCAGCCAGTTGATGCGGCTGCCGTGGCCCGGGAACGTCACCCATCTGCGGACGGTACTGGGCGAGGTCGCCCGGCGGCGCCGCTCCGGAGTCGTCGAGCTCGACGAGCTGCCGGCCGAGTGCCGGGCGACGACGCGCCGGCACCTGACCCGGCTGGAAGCGCTCGAGCGGGATGCGATCGTCGACGCGCTCGCGGCGCACCAGGGCGACAAGGCGGCTGCCGCGCTGGCGCTCGGGATGTCGCGCGCGACGATCTACCGGAAGATCCGCGACTACGCGATCGTCACCTGAGCGCGTCCAGCAGGACGACTTCGCAGTTGTAGTGCTGGGACGCGGTCATCTCGCCGCGGAACCAGAGCAGCGGGATCCGGCTCGGGTCGCCCGGGGCGACGATCGGGCGCAGGTTGTCGACGCCGGAGTTCGCGGTGACCGGCGTCCACTTCCACGTCGCGCCGCTGTCGGTCGTACGGCCGTGGAAGATCTCGTGGTGCTCGAGCGCGGTGCCGTCGTGGGGATCGATCGGCGTGGAGACGTACACCGAGTCGAGGTCGTACGGGTCGATCGCGACCAGGCCGGTGTAGTCGTTCTCGTGCTCCAGCAGACCGTGGCCGGCCTTCGCGAGCTGCTGCACCTGCCACTCGCCGCCAGGCGCGAGACGCGCGTAGAAGAAGCGGTGGTCCGGCACCGGATGCTTGCGCGCGAAGGCGTCCTCCGGGTTCTCCGGAGTGTCGTGGCGCGCGGTCAGCACCGCTGCCAGGGAACCGTCGGCCCCGCGGCGGATGTCCACCGTCCAGCAGTGCGTCATCGGCTCGCCGTCCCAGACCGAGTCCGCGGCGAGAATCGTGGTCAGCTCCACCTGCGACGGCGCGTCGGCGTCGAGCGC
>DASSDE010001168.1:0-2270 GCA_035697365.1 Kribbella sp.
CGTCGGTACGGTCGTGAGCTTCCTCGTCGCGTACGCCTCGATCGCCTGGCTGCTGCGCTTCGTCGCCAAGCACTCGATCGAGCTGTTCGCCTTCTACCGCGTCCTGCTCGGCATCGTCCTGATCATCCTGCTCGCCACCAGTACCATCACGGCGACCTAGCCGTCAGAGCCAGCCGACCTTGCGGAAGAAGCGGTACATGGTGATGCAGACGAGGGCCATCAGCAACAAGACGGCGTAGTAGCCGAAGTGCCAGCGCAGCTCGGGCATGTTGTCGAAGTTCATGCCGTAGATGCCGGCCAGCATCGTGGGTACGGCGGCGATCGCGACCCAGGCCGAGATCTTCCGCATGTCGTCGTTCTGCTGGACCGAGACGCGCGCGAGGTGCGCGTTCAGCGCGGACGTGAGCAGCGTGTCGATCGCCTCGGCCTGGTCGGAGACCCGGCTGAGGTGGTCGGCGACGTCCCGGAAGAACGGGCTCGCCTTCGGCCCGAGCCCGGCGACACCGTGCGCGAACTGCTCCATCGGCTCGCGCAGCGGGTCGATCGCGCGGCGCATCTCGAGCACCTCGCGCTTCAGCCGGTAGATCCGCTCGGCGTCGCTGGTCCGGTCGGGGGAGAACACCGAGGCCTCGATCTCGTCGACGTCGACCTCGACCTGCTCGGCGACCGACTCGTAGTCGTCGACGATCGCGTCGCAGATCGCCCACAGCACGGCGGCCGGACCGTGCCCGAGAATGGCGGCGCGTTCCTCGAGCTGGTGCCGGGTGGTGGCGAGCTCGCCACCCGCACCGTGCCGCACGGTCAGCACGTACCGCGGGCCGATGAACGCGGTCACCTGGCCGGTCTCGACGGCGTCGCCCTCGTCGACGTACCACAGCGTCCGCAGCACGACCAGGATCATGTCGCCGAAGCGTTCGACCTTCGGGCGCTGGTGGATCTGGAGTGCGTCCTCGATCGCCAGGTCGTGCAGCCCGAACAGCCGCTGCACCCGCTGCATCTCGGCGTCCGACGGGTCGTGCAGGCCGATCCAGCCGAAGCTCTCGGTGTCGTCGTCGATGGCCTGGGCAACCGTCTCGGGGTCCTTGGGCAGGTCCTTGCGTTCCCCCTCGGCGTACACCCCGCAGTCCACGATCACCCGACCATCATGTCACCACGGCTTGCGCTCACGAGATAACGTGCACACCATGCCCACGGTGATTCTGGTCCGGCACGGCCGCAGTTCGGCGAACACGTCCGGCACACTGGCCGGCCGGACGCCCGGCGTGAAGCTCGACGAAACCGGCGTCAAGCAGGCCGAGGCGGTCGCGCAGCGGCTGGCCGAGCTGCCGCTCGCCGCGATCGTCACGTCGCCGCTGGAGCGCTGCAAGCAGACCGCTGCCGCGATCGCGAAACTGCACGACGGGTTGCGTCCGGCAACGGATCGCCGGCTGACCGAGTGCGGGTACGGCGACTGGACCGGGAAGAAGATCGCCACGCTGGCCAAGGACCCGCTGTGGGCCGTTGTCCAGCAGCATCCGTCCGCGGTCACGTTTCCCGGCGGGGAGTCGATGCGCGCGATGCAGCAGCGGGCCGTCGACGCGGTCCGGGCACACGACGCGGAGCTGGCGAAAACCCATGGCGACAACGCGATCTGGGTGGCGGTCTCGCACGGCGACGTGATCAAGGCGATCGTCGCGGACGCGCTCGGTCAGCACCTGGACACGTTCCAGCGGATCGTTGTGGACACCGCCTCGACGACGATCATCACCTACACCGCGACCCGCCCGTTCCTGGTCCGGCTGAACGACTCCGGCAGCGAGCTGGCCTCGCTGATCCCTAAGCCGTCAGCGAAAGCCAAGCCCAAGAAGGCCTCCTCGGACGCCGTCGTCGGTGGACGGTAATAGGGTCTAGGTATGGCGCGAGTTGTGCACTCCTACGACGACCCTGAGCGGTTCGTCGCCGGCACCGTGGGAGAACCAGGTGCGAGGACCTTCTTCCTGCAGGCCCGGGCGGGCCACCGGCTGACCTCGGTGGCCTGTGAGAAGGAACAGGTGATGGCGCTCGCCGAGCGGCTCGACGTGATGCTGGACGAGGTCGCCCGGCGCTTCGACCGCGACCCGGTCCCGCAGACCTCGTCGGAGGACACCGGGCCGCTGGAGCAGCCGATCGAGGAGGAGTTCCGGGCCGGCACCATGACGCTGGCCTGGGAGGCCGACGCCGAGCGCGTGGTGATCGAGGTGTTCGCGGTGGTCACCGGCGAGCAGGCGGAGCTCGAGGAGGAAGAGGACCCG
>DASSDE010001169.1:0-2547 GCA_035697365.1 Kribbella sp.
GTCACCCGGAACGCGACCGGCATGGCGCTGAAGTACGCCGACGGGCAGGGCACCGAGCTGCCGCCGGACCAGCAGATCCCGATGCGTACCGACACGATCTTCGACATGGCCTCGGTCTCGAAGCTGTTCACGTCGATCGTCGTGCTGCAACTGGTCGAGAAGGGCAAGATCGACCTGGACGCCCCGATCGCGACCTACGTGCCAGAATTCGCGGAGAACGGCAAGGAAAACGTCACCGTACGGCAAGCACTCACGCACACCACCGGGTTCCCGTCCTGGCTGCCGTTGTGGAGCTCCCAGCCGGATCCGGCGTCCCGCCTGCACATGGCCCTGACCGCGAAGCTGCAGAACCCGCCCGGCTCGACCTACCTCTACAGCGACCTGAACCTGATCTCCCTCGGCGAGGTCGCGCACCGGGTCAGCGGCAAGACCCTCGACAAGCTGGTCGCGGACGGGATCACCAAACCGCTGCGGATGCGCGACACCGGCTACAACCCGGACCCGAAGAAGAAGCCGCGGATCGCCGCCACCGAGTACCAGTCGTCGCCGCCGCGCGGGATGGTCTGGGGCGAGGTGCACGACGAGAACGCCTGGTCCTTGGGCGGCGTCGCCGGGCATGCAGGCGTTTTCAGTACTGCCGACGATCTCGCCGTACTGGCGCAGACCTTCCTGAACGGCGGCAGCTACCGCGGCGCCCGGATCCTCAAGGAATCCTCCGTCACCGCCATGATCACGAACTTCAACCAGGCCTTCCCCGGCAACGACCACGGCCTCGGCTTCGAGCTCAACCAGCGCTGGTACATGGGCGGCCTGTCCGGACCCCGCGCGGCCGGCCACACCGGTTACACCGGCACGTCGATCGTGATCGACTTCGACTCGCGGTCGTTCGCGATCCTGCTCACCAACCGCGTCCACCCGAGCCGTGACTGGGGCAGCAACAACCCGGCCCGGCGCGCGGTCGCCCAGGGCCTCGCGCTGGCCCTCGGCGTCGGCCCACGGCACGGCAAGGACGCCTGGTTCTCCGGCACCACGGACAACTCGACGACCACGCTCGCCACTACCGTCGACGTACCGGCGGACGGCGCGAAGCTCGCGTTCGACCTGTTCGTCGACACCGAGGACTCCGACCTGCTGTACCTCGAGACGTCCACCGACGGGACGACCTGGTCCAAGGTGCCCTTCTCGGTCCGGGACCGGGGGTCGGTGATCGACACCGACGGCTCGATCAGCGGCTCGGGCGACCGGCACTGGCACCAGGTCACCGCCGACCTCGGGGCGGGCAAACAGACCCTCCGCTGGCGCTACACGAGCGATCCGCTGTACCAGGGCCGCGGCGTGTACGTCGACGGTGTGAAGATCACGAGCGGGAGTGGTGTACTTCTCGACGGCGAACGTAGCCCTGAATCATTTACCGCAACAGGTTGGAGACTTTCGCGTCGGTGACCCCATCTCGTGCATGGGCGCCGTACCGTGGCTGTCATGAATTCAACAACCTCTCCAGAACCCACGGGGCCGCTGCTGGTCCGGGTCCGCGCGGTGATGCCCGCGCTGGCGCCGGCCGAGCAGCGGGTGGCGAACGCGGTCCTCGCGGACCCGGGCGGAGTGGCAGCGATGACGATCTCCGAACTGGCCGAGGTCGCGTCCACCTCGGAGACCACGGTCATCCGGTTCTGCAAGCAGATCGGCGTCCCCGGCTATCCGCAGCTGCGGCTGCAGCTGGCTGCCCAGTCGGCGCAGGAGAGCATCCGTCCGGAGGTCGGCGGGGACATCGAGCCCGGTGACTCCTTGGCGGACGTGGTCAGCAAGGTGTCGTTCGCCGACGAGCGCGCGGTCCGCGAGACCGCACAGCAGGTCGATGTGAATGCCCTGGGCAAGGTCGTCGACGCGGTCGCGAAGGCGCCGCGCGTCGATTTGTACGGTTTCGGCGCGAGCGCGTTCGTCGCGATGGACCTGCAGCAGAAGCTGCACCGGATCCGGCGGGTCGCGTTCGCCTGGAACGACGTACACGTGGCGCTGCCCAGTGCGGCGCTGCTCGGCGACGGCGACGTCGCGATCGGCATCTCGCACACCGGGACGACGGTCGAGGTCGTCGAGGCCCTCGAGGAGGCCGCCAAGCACGGCGCCACCACGGTCGCGGTGACAAACTTCCCGCGGTCCCCGCTGGCGAAGACGGCCGACCTGGTCCTGACCACAGCCGCGCGCGAGACGACGTACCGCTCGGGCGCGATGTCGAGCCGGATCGCGCAACTGACGGTGATCGACTGCCTGTTCATCGGGGTCGCGCAGCAGGTGCTGCCGGACGCCCGCAAGGCGCTCGAGGAGACCGCCACCTCGGTCCGCGGACACCGGCTCAAAGGATCCGAGTGACGTCGAGCCTGCTTGTCAACGATGAACGGAATTGAAAAACCTTCAGTAGAAAACTAACATCAATCCCGTGACCTCACCGACCGAGCAGCGCAACCCGAGGACGCTGGCCATCGACGCGGTGGGCACGTCCGAGATCCTCCAACTCGTGAACAACGAGGACGCCCTGGTTGCCGGGGCCGT
>DASSDE010001170.1:0-6206 GCA_035697365.1 Kribbella sp.
TGCTCGCGCACTTCTCGGTCGGCAACCTCGTCGGCATGTACGGCGTCCGTCAGACCGGCCAGGTTCGCGCGGCGTTCCTGTTCCGCGGCGAGCTGACGTACGACCACCGCGACAAGGAGCAGCAGAAAGCTCTGCTGGCGATGCGGTTCGGAGACTACGGCTGGAAGGTGCCACAACTCCTGGAGCAGCTGCCCCATGCACAGGACTTCTACTTCGACTCGATCGCCCAGGTCAGCTTGGACACCTGGCACCGCGGCCGAATCGGCCTGGTCGGCGACGCCGGGTACTCCCCTGGCCCGGCGGTCGGCGGCGGTACCAGCCTGGCCGTCGTGGCGGCGTACATCCTGGCCGGTGAGCTGGCCAAGGCCGGCGCCGCGGGACTGCGCAACTACGAGGAGGTTATCCGGCCACTCGTCGACAACAGCAGGAAGCTGAGCCCGAAGACCATGGGCACGATCATCCCCAGCAGCGCGTTAGCAGTGCGGCTGATGCCAGGAGCAGCAGCCACGCTGGCCAAGCTGCCCACGTCCCTGCAGCGCCTCATCTGGTCGCAGAACGCCGTAGGCAAGGTCTTCAGCTCTACGGCGCTGCCCGACTACTCAGACCTCGTCCAGCCCGAGAGCGGTCAACCGGTCACGTAACCAGGACAGCTCCTTCGCAACCCGTTTCGCCAATGCCTGCTGGTTTCTGGGCGCACGCGGCCACACGTACACCTCTGACTCCAGGTGGTGAGTCAGCGGGTGACCTCCACCAACCAGCCTGGTCAGGCAGTCGTCCAGTACGCCAGTAGTCACACTCAACGGAGCGGGAGGTGCGGCATGAGCCGCCAGGTGCACATTCATCCGCCAGGCCGAGTGACCGGACAGCTGGTACGCCTGCGCGACGTCATCCACTCCCGGCCCACCCCACTCGCGCAGCTGGCGCAGGTACTTCGGTACGCCGAGTTGACGCAGCACGTACTGACCTGAGGCATCGGATGGGTCGACGAGGGTAGGAGCGACCGCCAACTGCGCCTTCACCACATCCACGCCGGCTCGCCACAGCAGCTCGAACGACTCGGCCGGGTCCTCGAACTGCACCGCCAGGTGACAGATGTCGAGGCCCAGCCCGATCCGCGACCTGCCGCCGTACGGACTCGAATAGCGATCCAGCCACGCTGCGGCCTGACCGACCATCTCCAAGACGCAACCGGGCACAGTCTCGACAGCGATCCGGATCCGTCGGCCGGTCCTGCTCTCGGTCCGCACCAGGTGCTGCTCGACACGGTCGAACGCCTCGCGGGCGGCCAGGTTGCGCGCCTTCGACCACGGTGTCCGCCAGCCGAGCGGGACGGTCGAGATCGATCCGTACGGCGCATCGCTCGGCAGCAGTTCCGCGAGAACGTCGATGAGGTCGAGGGTGTACCGCAGCCGTTCGGGATCGGCCCAGTCGGGGCAGTACAGGTTGGAACCGGTCAGCTTGCCGGTGTGCGGGATGCCGTTCAGGCTCACGACCTCGAGCTGGTTGCGGTGCAGCGCCCGGCGGAGCTTGCTCAGCGACGCCGGCGAGTTCGCGAGCCGATCGGCCAACCGGTGCGGGAACCACAGCCCGACCGCGAGCGGCCGTACGTCGAGGGTCGCGCGCACCAGGCCCGCACAACCGTCCAGACCCGCCACGAGTTCGTCGAGGTCCGCCGCCGGATGCACCGTCGCGCAGTACCCGAGCTGAACCGTCGTTCCGTCCCGATGCCGGAATCTCATCCGCACTCCTCACCCCGTGTAGCCACGGAAGGTGAAGACCGACGGACACTCCGTGACCTACTTGCAGGGTAAAGGCGCGGCGGCTACTCGGTAGGTTCCGGCGTGGCGACCAGGTCGCGGGAGCGGTCCGCGACCGCCATCGCGGCCAGGGCGGTGGTGAGCGGCACGGCCGCGATGATGCCGAGGCTGCCGACCAGGCCGCGGACCACCTCCATCGCCACCGACTCCGTGGAGATCACCGACAGGGTCGGCAGGTCCTGGATCGCGAACACGAGCAGCACCGGCATCGCTGCACCGGCGTACGCGAGCACGAGCGTGTTGACCACCGAGGCGACATGCGTGCGACCGATCCGCAGGCCCGCCGACATCAGCTCACGGCGGCTCGCGGCCGGGTTGGCGGCGGACAGCTCCCACACCGCGGCCGCCTGCGTGACGGTGACGTCGTCGAGGACACCGAGCGCGCCGATCACCATCCCCGCCACCAAGAGGCCGGTGAGATCGAGATCCGGCGCGAACGACTTGGCCGCGGACGCACCTTCGGCGGCGAACCCGCTCAGCTGCGAGAACTTGGTGAAGAACCAGCCGAGCAGCACCGTCAGCCCGAGCGCGGCGATCGTGCCGGCCAGCGCGATCGAGGACTCGGCGTTGATCCCGTGGGTCAGGAACACCGCGATGGTCATGATGACCGCGCCGCCGACGACCGCGACGAGCAGTGGATTCGAGCCGCTCAGGATCGCCGGCAGGATGAACCGCGTCAGCATCACCGCGGTCACGGCGAGCGCGATCAGCGCCGCGAACCCACGCCACCGCGACAGCGCCACGACCGCGATCGCGAAGATCACCGCGAGGATCAGCAGCGGCTTGGTCCGGTCGTGGTCGACGTACTGGTACTTCTGGTCCAGCGGCGCGCCCTCCTGGACCCCGAGCATCACCTCCTGGCCGACCTTGACCGGGATCGCGGCGCCGCCGGCGGTCGGCAACTGGACCGGCGCCAGCTGCCCCTTCTCCGGGCCGTTGCTCAGCTTCACGGTGGCCAGGTCGCACTTGTCCTTGGGGTCCGGGCAGGCCTTGATCGCGGTCACCTCTCCGCGCGCCGTACTGGTCTGGTACGAGTCGATCTTCACGCCGCCGCCCGGCCACAGCACGATCATCAGTACGACGGCACCCACGATCAGCGGGACCAGGATCGCGGCGACCACGATCCGGACCCGGCGAGCGACGATCGCATCCGAATCCACCACGGACGTGTCGACCACATGATCACCATGGCTGTGACCGTGCCCATGGCCGTGACCATGCCCGTGCCCGTGACCCGCTGGAATTTCGAGGGCCCGGCGGCGGTTGCCCTTGCGGTCGGCACGCCGTCGCCCGACAGTGCGGCTGGCCATCGTGAACTCCCTGTTTTGACAACCACTTCCAGTTAAGATGAAAATGATTGTCATGAAATCTGGTCTTCGAGTACTTGTCGCCGGCGCGGCGGCCCTGGCCACCCTCACCCTGGCCGGGTGCAGTGGCTCCGCGGCCGACGGTACCGGGGACGGGAAGCTCGACGTCGTCGCATCGTTCTACCCGCTCGAGTTCATCGCTCGGACAGTGGGGGGCGACGCGGTGCACGTGACCACCCTGACCGCACCCGGCGTCGAGCCGCACGATCTCGAACTGACCCCCAAGCAGGTGGGCTCGATCGCGACCGCCAAGCTCGTCGTCTTCGAGAAGTTCCTGCAGCCCGCAGTCGACGAGGCCGTCGAGCAGAACGCGAAGGACGCCGGCTTCGACATCGCGCCGGCCGCCCAACTCGAGGCCACCGGCGCCGACTTCGAGGAGCACGAGGACGGTGCGGTCGCACCGGCCGCGCACAAGGAGAACGGTCTCGACCCGCACTTCTGGCTCGACCCGGTGCGCTACGCGGCGGTCGTGAAGGCGGTCGAGGACAAGCTCGTGAGCCTCGACAGCGCCAACGCCGCCGGGTACCACGAGCGCGCGAAGGTGTTGCTTGCCCAGGTGGGCAAGCTCGACACCGACTACCGGACCGGTCTGGCGAACTGCAAGCTCACGACCTTCGTGACGAGTCACGAGGCGTTCGCGTACCTGGCGAAGCGATACGGTCTGACGATGGTCGGGATCGCCGGGTTCACGCCGGATGCGGAGCCCACGCCGAGCCGGATCAAGGAGGTCCAGGACCTCGTGCGGACCCAGCACGTGACCACGATCTTCTACGAGGAGCTGGTGAGCCCGAAGGTGGCCGAGACGATCGCCCGCGACGTCGGCGTGCAGACGGCGGTGCTGAGCCCGATCGAGGGTCTGTCCGACGCCAACTCCAAGGAAACGTACCTGACCCTCATGCAGGAGAACCTGCAAGAGCTCCAGAAAGCGAACGGGTGCTCGTGACAGTACTGATGCCGCGACTCCGTCGCGGCGGGTCATGGGGCTGGAACTCCCGCCCTTCCCTCGTCGCTCCGGTCGCTCCGCTCCCTCCGCTCCTCAGTCCAGGCCGGGAGGCCCCATGACCGGCGCTGCAGCCAGGGCCGTCCAGGTCGACGATCTGTCCGTCGAGCTGGGCGGCCGATTGGTGCTTCGGGGTATCGACCTGCGGATCCGCCAGGGCGAGGTGGTGGCCGTGCTCGGCACCAACGGCTCTGGCAAGTCCACACTGATCAAGACCATCGTCGGGCTGCTTCCCGCGGCACGCGGTGAGGTCCGGCTGTTCGGCACGCCGGTCCCGCGGTTCCGCGAGTGGCGCCAGGTCGGGTACGTTCCGCAGCGCATCACGGCGGCGGGTGGCGTACCGGCGACGGTCTACGAGGTGGTGTCGTCCGGCCTGCTGTCGAAGCGGCGGCTGTTCGCGCCGCTCGGTTCCGCGGGCAAGCAGGCGATCGAGGAGGCGCTCCAGGTCGTCGACATGTGGGACCGGCGCAAGGACGCGGTCGCCGAGCTGTCCGGTGGTCAGCAGCAGCGGGTGCTGATCGCGCGGGCGCTGGTGTCCGGACCGGACCTGCTGATCCTCGATGAGCCGACGGCCGGGGTCGACCTGGCCAGTCAGCAGATCTTCGCCGACGCGATCCGCGAACGGGTCGAGCACGGGACCACGGTGGTGATGGTGAGCCACGACCTGGGCCCGATGGACGCGCTGATCGACCGCTCGGTGGTGATGCGCCGCGGCCGCATCGTGTACGACGGCCCGCCCCACGCCTCCCAGACCCACGCCCACGTCCACCACTCCCACACCACCGACGACGAACCAGGCTGGATCCCCACATGAGCATGTTTGAGCTGGAGTTCATGCAGCGGGCTCTGATTGCCGGGCTGCTGACCGGGTTGTCGGCGCCGGCGATCGGGACGTATCTGGTGCAGCGCCGGCTGTCGTTGATGGGTGACGGGATCGGGCACATCGCGATCACCGGTGTGGCCCTCGGCCTGCTGACCGGGAGCGCGCCGGTGCTGACCGCGGTCATCGTGTCGATCGCCGGCGCGACCGCGATCGAGCTGGTCCGCGCCCGCGGCAAGGCGACCGGTGACGTCGCACTCGCGTTGATGTTCTACGGCGGCATCGCGGGCGGCGTACTGCTCATCGGGCTCGCCGGTCAGGGCGCCGCGACTCTCAACACCTACTTGTTCGGTTCACTCACCACAGTCTCCCAGAGCGACCTGTACGTCGTCGTCGGTCTGGCCATCGCCGTGCTGGTCGTGGCGATCGGCCTGGGGCCGCAACTGTTCGCGGTGTGTCAGGACGAGGAGTTCGCCCGTACGACAGGCCTCCGGGTCCAGCTGCTCAACCTGGTGATCGCCGTGATGGCTGCGGTGACGGTGACGGTGGCCATGCGTACGGTCGGGTTGCTGCTCGTCAGTGCGCTCATGGTGGTCCCGGTAGCGACGGCGCAGCAGGTGACGCGGTCGTTCCGCAGTACGTTCGTGACCGCCTGTGTGATCGGTGTGGTCGCGTGCCTGGCCGGCATCGTCACGTCGTACAACGCGAACGTGGCCCCCGGCGCGACCATCGTCGTCCTGGCGCTGGCCGGGTTCGTCGTGGCGGCCGCGGTCGGGACGCTGCTGCGGAGGCGGTCCGGGCGGGCGCGTCCGCTCGCGGACGAGGAGCCCGAGATCGGCGTACCGGCGCCGGCACCGCATGTGGTCAGCGCCGGGCACCCGCACGCGCACAGCCGGCAGTGCGGGCACCAGAAGGTCGAGCACGGTGACCATGTCGACTACGTTCACGACGGCCACCTGCACGCGGCGCACGACGATCACTGGGACGAGCACTGATTTGCCGACTTCTGAGAGAATGGAGCGTGGTGACGACATGACTGGAGAAACGGTGGCTATCGGAACACGCTCGACCCGTCAGCGCGCGGCGGTGGCGCACGCGCTCGACAAGATCGACGAATTCCGGACCGCCCAGGAGATCCATCTGGAGCTCCGGTCCGCCGGGGAGGCCGTCGGCCTGACCACGGTCTACCGCACCCTGCAGGC
>DASSDE010001171.1:0-4161 GCA_035697365.1 Kribbella sp.
CGAACGTTCTCCGCCTGCAGGCCCTTCGGGCCCTGAGCGATCTCGAACTCCACGCGCTGGTTCTCGTCCAGGGAGCGGAAGCCCTGGGTCTGAATCGCCGAGTAGTGCACGAACACGTCGGCGCCGCCGTCCTCCTGGGAGATGAAGCCGAAGCCCTTCTCGCCGTTGAACCACTTCACTGTTCCCAAAGCCATGATTTTCTCCTGATACGACAAAACGCCCGGCGGATCACAATCCGCGGGCGCTTCGACACGAACGTGGAACTGCAAAACTGCAACGAGTCAAAACCCTAGCACGCTGGATGAGCCGTCAGCCACCCCTCGCCGCGCCGCACGTCGTATTCGCCTGGCGTTCCCATCCACGTCACCGTGCATCCCGACGTCCCGCACTCACAGGCAAATGGGTACGGCGGCACCTCGGCGAGCCCGCGATCCGCCTGCCACAACCGGCCTTGCCGGCATGCGGCCAGGTTCTCGCACTGGCGCTGTAGGCGCAGCTCATCACCCGCACGGAGCCGGGGGAGCGGCCCCAACGCCTGCACGACTCTCTGCGCCACATCCGCCCAGTCGGGTGCAGCGGGGACCTCAACAACCACCCTTCCGTACGAGGCCGCCTCCTGTCGCACGCGTTCCGCCAGGACGGCGTCCCGCGCCAGCAGGCTCTCCAGTCGCGCCCGACCGTCCGGGTCCTCCACTCGTGCCAACCGTTCCTCCCTGGCGCGCCGCGTCTGCTCAGCGTCCGGCAGCAACCACACCGCAGCCGCAACTGAGTCAGCCATCGACGGGAGGAGCTGTGGTCCCTCCACGAGTGCAGGTACGTCGCCCAGGTCCCGCTCGCGTACGTCCTCGGCCACCAGTTCGAGCCGCAGTCGGGCGATGTCCACGAACGCGTCTGCTGCGTACTGCGGTCCCGCGCCCAGGTCTTCGGCCAGCGGCCGGAGTGGTGGTAGCCGGTCCAGATGTGCGTACGTCCACAGGTCGATCGGATGCAGCGGCAGGTCGCCCCGCCGTGCGAGGTCTCGAGCAATCGTCGACTTCCCCGCGCCCGGGGCCCCGCCGATCCACACCATCGCAGGCCAGTTCACCGACAAGACACTAGGTCGCACTAGGGCCGTACGTAGGTCACCAAGGAGGCTGCGCCGGTCTGGATGACCGAGTCGAGTCGCAGGTGGACGGGCTGGTCGGACGGGGCGAACATCTTCTCGCCGCTGCCGACGATCGAGGGGAACGTCATCAGCCGGTACTCGTCGACCAGGTCGGCGGCCTGCAGTGCGCGGATCACGCTCAGGCTGCCGGTGACCGTGATGGTCCGCGGCTCGGACCGTACGTACTCCTCCAGCGAGCCCGTCATCAGCGTCGAGTTGGGGAACGCCGACAGATCGGTCAGCGTGTGCGAGGCGACCACCTTGGCCATCTTGTTCATCCGGGTGGAGAACTCGTCGGTGCGGTTCGGCCAGAGCCGGCTGAACAGCTCCCAGGTGGTCCGGCCGAGCAGCAGTACGCCGGTGTCCATCAGCTCACCGAGGCGGAACTTGTCGCCGCCGACCGTCTCGGGACCGTGCCGGAACGCCCAACCGCCGGCCGGCGTGCCGCCCGAACCGTCCGGGTCGGTGACGACGCCGTCGATGCTGATGAACGAGGTGGCGATGACGTGGCCCATGGTCCTGCTCCTTTGTCGCGCTGCGGTTGGTGCCAGTACTTACCGCCGGGAGCGCCCGGATTCATCGCCGCGATCGGAAATCTTTTTGGCGAGCGCTTGCCGCGCACTGTGATCTTGACCGCATTCAGGCTCCAGCCTACTGTATGCCGTATACAACTTCTCCGGAAGGCAGGGACCTGATGAGAGTTGCGGTTCTCGGCGCCGGTGCGATCGGTGCGTACGTCGGCGCGGCTCTGCACCGTGGTGGGACAGAGGTGCACCTGGTCGCCCGCGGCGCCCATCTGGAAGCGATCCGGTCGAACGGCGTCACGGTGCTCAGCCCCCGAGGGGACTTCACGGCCCGGACCCCGGCCACCGACGATCCGGCCGCGATCGGCCCGGTCGACTACGTCTTTCTCGGCCTCAAGGCGAACTCGTACGCGAACGCCGGCCCACTGCTCCAGCCGCTGCTGCACGACCGCACGGTCGTGGTCGCGGCGCAGAACGGCATCCCCTGGTGGTACTTCCACGGCCTCGAGGGTCCGTACCGGGGCCGCCGGATCGAATCGGTGGATCCGGGCGGCGCCGTCACCCAGGTGATCGACCTCGATCGCGCGATCGGTTGTGTCGTCTACTGCTCGACCGAGCTCGAAGGACCAGGCGTGGTCCGGCACCTCGAGGGCACCCGGTTCTCGATCGGCGAACCGGCCGGCGGACCGTCCGAACGCTGCGAACAGTTCAGTACGGCGATGATCGCCGGCGGGTTGAAGTGCCCGGTCGAGGCCGACATCCGCAACGACATCTGGATCAAGCTGCTCGGCAACGCGGCGTTCAACCCGATCAGTGCACTGGCCCGGGCGACGATGGTGGAGATCGCCACGCACCAGGGCACCCGGCAGATGGTCCGGATGATGATGGAGGAGTCGCTGGCGATCGCCGCCGCCCTCGGCTGCCACCCGGAGATCTCCGTGGACAAGCGGCTCGACGGTGCCGAGCGCGTCGGCGAGCACAAGACGTCGATGCTGCAGGACCTGGAGAAGGACAAGCCGCTCGAGCTCGACGTGATCCTGGCGGCGGTCGTCGAGCTCGCCGATCTCACCGGCGTACCGGCGCCCACGCTGCGCGCCGTCCACGCCGTCGCCGACCTGCTGGCCAGCAAGGTCGGCGTGTAAAACCAGGTGGGTCCGGCCACAGCGACGTCGGACCCACCTGTTCCACCCGGCTCGCCGCAGCACCCACGTGTTGACGCAAACAACCCTAGACTCCTGCCACACGGGAGGTGCCGGGGTGGAAGGAACGGTGGGCAGGCGGCGGCGCGGTCCGTCGATGGCTGATGTGGCGCGGCTGGCCGGCGTGTCCGGGCAGACCGTGTCCCGGGTCGCGAACGGCCGGCAGAACGTTGACGCTGCCACCCGCGCCCGGGTCAAGGAGGCGATGCACCAGCTCGGCTATCGCCCGAACGGCGCTGCGCGGGCACTGCGCAGCGGCGAGTTCCGCAGCATCGGTGTGATCGTGTTCGAGCTGTCCACCTTCGGTACGACACGCACCCTGGACGCGATCGCCACCGCCGCCACCGCACGCGGGTACTCGGTCAACCTGATGCCGGTGCTCTCGGTGAACCGCCAGGCGGTCGCGGATGCGTTCACCAGGCTGGGCGAGCAGGCCGTCGACGGCGTCATCATGATGATCGAGGCGCACGTCCTGGACGAGGTTCACGTACCGGTTGGCCTGCCGGTCGTGATCGTCCATGCCGGCGTGCACTACGACCATCCGGTCGTCGACACCGATCAACTGCAGGGCGCACGCCTCGCGACGGAACACCTGTTGGAGCTGGGCCACAAGACGGTGTGGCATCTTGGCGGGCCGACGTCGTCGTACGCCGCGGACCAGCGCCGCCTGTCCTGGGAGCAGACGCTTCGCGATCACGGACGCGACGTACCGCCGTTGCTGCTCGGGGACTGGTCGTCCGCGTCCGGGTACGACGCCGGGTGCCGGCTCGCAGCCGACGCTGACGTCACCGCGATCTTCGTCGCCAACGACCAGATGGCCCTCGGCGTGCTGCGCGCGCTGCACGCGCACGGGCGGACGGTGCCGGGCGACGTGAGCGTCGTCGGCTTCGACGACATGGAAGAGGCGGCCCAGTTCTGGCCGCCGCTCACCACGGTGCGTCAGACCTTCACCGACATCGGCCGCCGCAGCGTCGATGCCCTGCTCACCCAGATCCACGCCACCGACCACCAACACACCCCGGTCGCCGTCCCGACCACCCTAATCATCCGCAACAGCACCGCCGCACCCTGCACCCAGAACGTCGGCGCCAACAGTTAGCCATCTGCGAGGTTGACCCACGAGCTGGTGGGTTCGCCGTCGGCATGCACGCGGCCACCCCACCAGCCGAGGGGTTGACTTCTGAGGTGGTGGGTTCGGCGCTGATATACCGGCGCGCCGACCCGCAAGCTCAGAGGTCGACCCCACCCGTGACTGGCGTGTTATCCGGCGTGGCTGCGGGGTGGTCAGGTTGGT
>DASSDE010001172.1:0-2041 GCA_035697365.1 Kribbella sp.
GCCTCGTACGTCGTGGGATTACCGCTGCCCTTCTTCGGGTGGTCGGGGTCCGTCGGGTCCTTGTCCGGGCCGTGGTGCTCGACGAGGCTCGTCGTACGCCAGGTGCTCGGTGGCGTACCGCCCAGCAGCGGGGTCAGCGTGCGGCCGTCGACGTCCGCCGCGGGTGTGAGGCCGGCGACGGTCTCGAAGGTGGGCGCGAGGTCGATGTTCTGCGCGGGTTGCTGCAGGGTGGTCCCCGCCTTGATCCCCGGCCCGGCCATCACCAGCGGCACGTGGATGTCGGTCTCGAACGCGGTCTGCTTGCCCGCGGTCAGCCGGTGCTCGCCGAGGTGGTACCCGTTGTCGGAGCTGAACACCACGACGGTGTTGTCCGCGACGCCGGCCTTGTCGAGCGTGTCCCGCAATGAGCCGACCATCCGGTCCACCGACTGCACCGCCTGGGTCCGCTTGCGGTACGCCTTGTCGAGCGCCTTCTTCTGCTTCGCAGTCAGGGCCGGATGCTTGGCCAGCCACGCCGGCGCGTTCGTGGGCAGCTTGTCGTACGACGCGTCGCGCGGAGCCTTGAGCCCGGGGAACTTGTTCTTGTCCTGCGGCGCCGGGGTGTACGGCCCGTGTGGCGCGAACGTCGCGATCTCGAGGAAGAACGGCTGCTGCTTCGCGGAGGTGATGACGTCCTTGGCCTTCCCGGCGAGTACGTCGGTCAGGTAGTCACCCGGCTCCTTGCCGTGCTTCTCGAGCTTGTGATTCGCGTTCAGCGTGTAGTTGTACTCGGGGTACCCGTTACCGGCGACGTACCAGTCGTCCCAGCCCGGCGGCACGTAGTTGTCCTGCCCGTCGACCTTGCCGTCCGGCTGGTAGCCGTTCAGGTACTTGCCCATCATCGCGGTGTGATAGCCGGCCTTCTGCAGCGCGGTCGCGAAGGTGGAGTCCTCGTTCTTGCGCTGGTGGAAGACCTTGAACCCGCCGTCGTCGCCGCCGTTCGTGAACACCCCGGTGTCGTGCGGGAACTTCCCAGTGAAGATCGACGAGCGCGACGGACAGCAGAGCGAGTCGGTCACCGAGTAGTTCGCGAACGACGCCCCGTCCTTGGCGAGTTGCTGGACCTGCGGCATGTGCTGGAGCAGGTTCATCGACAGGTCGTCGGTGAGGACGAACACGATGTTCGGGTGCTCGGACTTCACAGGAGCTTGCTGAACGGTTGGCTGGTGAGTTTTCGAGCAGCCGGCCAGAACGACCAGGAGAGCGAGTACGACGGCGATCGTTCGTCGGAAGAGCATGCGTTCCACCGTAAGCACAGAACGCCGGGCTGCACCTGAAGAGTCGCTGAAGGTCAGACGAGCGCGTCCCCGCGCAGCACCAGCGACACGATGCTGACTGCCGCGATCGCGATCGTGACCAGGAACGGCGCGTTGCGCCACAGCAGGATCGTCGCGAGCAGTACGGCGACGACGGCGAGTGCGATCCAGCCGACCACTCCGATCGCACCGGCCGGCGCGATCACGAGCAGACCGGTTGCCGCGGCCAACGGGAGTGGTGCAATCAGCCGGGCGAAGCGGCCGAGGCGTTGCGGCCAGCCGCGGACGCCGGTGGCCAGGTCGTCGGCCAGGTCCGGCACGACGTTTGCCAGATGGGCACCGATTCCTAACAAGGCCCCTGCCGCGGTGGCCCACCACGGCGCCCAGACGTGTGCGGTCCCGAGCGTCACGAACGACGGCAGCGCGCCGAACGCGACGGCGTACGGGAGCCACGAGACCACCGTCGACTTGAGGCCCAGGTTGTACGCCCAGGCGCAGGCGACGAAGAGCAGATGAACCAGTCCGGACGCGAATCCGTTCGCGAGGGAGACGGGGATGGTGACCACCAGCATGACGCCGGCACCGATCGCGAGCGTCCGGCGACTCACCAGTCCACGCACCACGGGCTTGTCCCGGCGGTTCACAATGGTGTCGCGGGCGGCATCTATCGCGTCATTGCTCCAGCCGATCGAGAGGTGGCCGGTGAGGATCGTTGCTGCGACCAGGAGACATCCGGCGGGACTACG
>DASSDE010001173.1:0-2666 GCA_035697365.1 Kribbella sp.
GACGGCGCTCGGGTGCGACGGCGACGATGGGGCGATGACCGCAGTCGGGCCGCTGGACGCGATGTTCCTGGGTGGGGAGAGCCGGGAACAGCCGATGCACGTCGGCGGGCTGATGCTGTTCGAGCTGCCGGACGGCGCCGGGCGGGACCATGTGTTCCCGGAGAGCTCGCGCGACTTCGTCTCGCGGCTGTACCACGACCTGGTGACGGCGCCGCAGGTCAATCCGCTGTTCACCCAGCGGGTGCGGAACCGGGTGGCCGACCTTGGCTACTGGTCCTGGGAGCAGGACGACGCGATCGACCTCGAGTACCACGTGCGGCTGTCGGCGCTGCCGCGGCCGGGGCGGTTCCGCGAGCTGTTCGAGCTCACCAGCCGCCTGCACGGGACGCTGCTCGACCGGCACCGGCCGCTCTGGGAGATGCATCTGATCGAGGGCGTCGAGGGGCGGCGGTTCGCGATCTACAGCAAGATCCACCACTCGATGATCGACGGCGTCACCGCGCTCCGCTGGATGCAGAACACCCTCACCACCGACCCCACCCGAACGAACATGCCCGCTACCTACGCCGTGCCCGGTGGTGGGGGAGATCCATCCCTGCCCGGCGAAGGCGTCGCGGGTGGGCTGGGCTCCCGTGGAGGCGCCGCGGGTGGCGACTCCGGTGTGGGTGGTGCCGCGGTCGGTGGTCTGCCGACGCCGGCGGAGCTGCTGGCGGCGGTCGGGCGGTTGCCCGCGCGCACGCTCGGTGCAGCCGCGCGCGGGGTGGGTGGTGCGGGGCGCTTGCTGGGGGAGCTGGCCGGACTGCCGCCCGCCGGGCTGACGAGCCTGCTGCACTCGACGATGCCGTTCCAGGCACCGCGGACGATCTTCAACGGCCCGGTGACCGGCGCGCGGCGGTTCGCGGCGCAGTCCTGGCCGATCGAACGCCTGGAGAAGGTCCGCGCGATCACCGGCGCAACGCTCAACGACGTCCTGCTGGCGATGTGTTCAGGGGCCCTGCGCAACTATCTCCTCGAGCTGAACGCCCTGCCGGACAAGGCGCTGACGGCGATGGTCCCGGTCTCGCTGCGTACGTCGGCGAGCGGCCCCGGCGGCGGCAACTCGCTCGCCACGCTGATCGCCGACCTGGCCACCGACGAGGCCGACCCGGAGCGCCGGATCCGCCGCATCACGGCGTCGACCGCACAGGCGAAGAGCGTGCTCGCCGGCCTCAGCCCGCTGCAGAACCTGATTGTCGGCGCACTCGGCTTCGCCGTCGCGGGACCGGGCGCGGTTCTGCCTGGAGTCGCCGGCCGTACCGCGCCGCCGTACAACCTCGTCATCTCGAACGTCCCGGGGCCGACCGAGAGTCCCTTGTACTGGAACGGGTCGCGGCTGCTCGGGATGTACCCGGCGAGCATCGTGATGAACGGGCAGGCGCTGAATATCAGCGTCACCAGCTACGCCCACCACCTGCACTTCGGCCTGATCGGCTGCCGGCGCACCGTCCCGCACCTGCAGCGGATGCTCGGCCATCTCGAGACCTCCCTCGCGGAGCTCGAGAACATCCACTAGAGCCGAACGATGCCGTTCGGGGTGTTGAAGACCGCCGCGACCAAGCCGGGCTGACCGTTCGGGCCGACCCAGGCGACGTCCAGGTCGTCGAGGAGATGGTCGGCCGGATGACCGATCCAGTCCGTGACGCGGGTCGGGTCGCCCGCGATCTCCAGGCCGGTCAGCTTGATGTCCTTGCCGCCGATCGACGGATGCTCACTGAGGTCGTCCCAGTGGATGAAGAACGGCAGTTGCGGGTCCGCGATCAGACCCTTGACGCCGATCTGCCGCCAGGTCAGGTTCACCCCGTCGGGCCGGTGCCGGTTACCCGGCACCGCCTGCCGGCCGAGGCGCTTCTCCATCGCCTCCATGTCGGTGACCTCGACCACCCAGCCCAGCCAGCCGCCGCCGAGCTCCTTGCGGGCCCGGACCGCCTGGCCGAACGGCGCCTTGTCCGACGCCGGGTGGTCGAGCACGTCGACCACCTCGATGTACCGGTCGTTCTCCAGCGGCAGGATGTGGTTCACCGTCCCGAACCGCGGGTGCACCCCGCCGTCCACGAACTCCGCACCGAGCAGCCCCGAGAGCCGCTCGAGCGTGGCTTGGCAGCCATCCGGCCCGCACGCGTACGACAGATGATCCAGACGCATGCCAGCCATTGTTGCGTCCCCCACCGACAATCGTGCCCTCCGGGGTGTGTCGCGGGCTATTTCGAGGCGGGATGCGGGAGCAGCGGACGTGCCGCCTCGAGGCGCTGGCGGCACAGCTCGGCGAGCACGTCGTACGCCTTGACGCCCATCAGGGTCTGGAGTTCCACCTTGCTGGACTCGAAGACCGGCTCGACGGCGATGTGGGCCTCGGTGTTGCCGGTGCAGTACCAGTCCAGGTCGTGCCCGCCCGGACCCCAGCCGCGACGGTCGTACTCACCGATGCCGACCTCGGTGTACGACGTGCCGTCCGGGCGCTCGACCTCGCGGAACGTCCGGCGGATCGGCAGCTGCCAGCAGACGTCCGGCTTGGTCTCGACGAAGTGCACGCCGCGCTTCAGCGCGAGACCGTGCAGCGCGCAGCCGGCACCGCCGGAGAAGCCTGGACGGTTCAGGAAGATGCACGCACCGTCCCAGACCCGGGTCTT